>CAZBCQ010000058.1:0-18968 GCA_964490255.1 uncultured Terriglobales bacterium
CAGCTACTACAAGTTGATCGATACCGTTCTGCCGAACTATTCGCCTCAGCACGAACAGGACTACTTCGACGGAATCGACACTTCCCTGCCCGCGCTGGCCGATCGTCTCGGCAACGAACAATCGAAAGTTCCCTTCCTGAAGCCCGGCCTCCAGGAATTAGCAAAAGACGTCGATGATGCCGCGGAAGCGGCTAAGAAATCCCAAGAAGCCGCAGCCGCTCCGCTCCTAGCCGGGTTGAAGAAGACGCACGAACTCATCGAGCAAGTCCGCTCCTCTTCTTTATCCGAAGTCGCAAAGGCTGACCTGCTGACTGACTTGGAAACGAAGCGCCAGCAGTTTGCGGATGGTGCGAACATCGCGCTGAAGATCACGATGGAAGCGCGCGCTATTCTTCCCGGAATTGAGCAAGTTAAGGATCCGCGTGAGCAGGAACTGTTAACGGCAGCACCGGGAGATAAAGTTGACATAGCGCTTTCGGTTGACGCGCCGAAGGGAGACGTATTCTTTAAGCTGCTGTCTACCATGAATTTGGGCTTTCGCGGGCAAAGCTATCGCGCGCGGGCAGGCGCTCAGCCCGCGTCCGCGATGTACATGATCACAATACCTAGCAACGCCCCCTACACTCGCCAGTATTTCTACCGCACCAACGTTGAAACCGATTCCATCTATCAGATCTCCGATCCGAAATACGTAACCCTGCCTCTGACTCCTCCACCTCTGCGCGCCCGCGCAACCTACACGTGGCAGGGATACACCGGCGAAATCGAAGCTCCCGTCGAAGTCGCATTACCTGAACCACACCCGCTGATTGTCGGTCCAGCCGTTTCTATCTCCACGTCACCCGTCACGCGCGTGATGCAAAAAGGAAGCCCAGGCGCCGACATTGTTGCATCGCTGTTCGCGAATCAGCCCAGCAAAGATTCGATTACTGTCAGTGCCGACGCGCCAAAAGGATGGTCCGCTACATCTCGCGGGACGGCGGGCGCGTTAACGCAGCCCGCACAAATCACCAGCACGGCCGTTTCGCTCAAGCCGGATTCCGTTCCCGAAGCGCAATACCAAGTGCCGTTTAAGGCCCAGCGCGACGGGCAGACTTTCGACCAGGGATATTCCCTTGTCACCCGCGAAGACCTTGGCGCCGCGTACTACTTCCGGCCATCCACCCAGCGCATCAGCATTGTGGACGTAAATCTGCCCAAGAATCTCAAGATCGGCTACATCATGGGTGCGGGCGACGACATTCCAACCGTCCTTCAACAACTGGGACTCAACGTCGCGCTGATTTCTTCGGAAGAACTCGCGACCGGCAGTCTTGGCGCGTACGACACCATCGTGCTCGGCATCCGCGCTTACGACGCTCGCGACGATGTTCGCAAAAACAACCAGCGCCTGCTGGATTACGTGTCCAACGGTGGCACGCTCATCGTGCAGTACGACCAGCAATACCAGGAATTCAACTCCGGTCACTACACACCGTATCCTACCGAAGAAAGCCGCGACCGCGTCACGATTGAGGAAGCTCCGGTTGAGATTCTCGCTCCCAGCGACCCGATTTTCCACTACCCGAATCAAATCACACAGAAGGATTTCGACGGCTGGGTGCAGGAGCGCGGGCTCTACTTCATGGCTTCGTGGGATTCCAAATTCGAGCCTCTGCTCGCCTCTCACGATCCCGGCGAAAACTCGCTCAAAGGCGGATTGCTGCGCGCCCACTACGGCAAGGGCGTGTACATCTACTGCGGCTACGCATTCTTCCGACAACTTCCTGCCGGCATTCCCGGTGCGATCCGCCTCTTCGTAAATTTGCTCGATGCCGGGCATGAGCCCGCTTCAAGCACTCCCAAGGTCTCAGCTGGAATCGCAAACGGCCACTGATGCTCAACCCACAGCCCATCGCGCGCGCCGCTCAGCAGCCGAATTCCGCCCAGCCCGACGGACTCGTGCGCGGCATCAGCCTTGGCAGCGCAACCGCGCTGAACATGATCGACATGATTGGCGTCGGGCCGTTCATCACCATCCCGCTGATCATCTCCGCGATGGGCGGTCCGCAGGCGATGCTCGGATGGATTCTCGGCGCCTTTTTCGCGATCTGCGACGGCCTCGTGTGGGCCGAACTCGGAGCCAGCTTTCCAGGTTCAGGCGGCTCGTATCGCTACCTGAAGGAAATCTACGGACCAGCTCGCTGGGGACGATATCTCTCGTTTCTCTTCGTCTGGCAGCTTTCGTTCAGCGCGCCGCTTTCCATCGCATCAGGATGTATCGGGCTCTCGCGCTACGCGTCGTACCTGTGGCATCCGCTGGAGCACACGAATTTCGCTCGCACCTTTCGCTCGCCGATCGGCTACCTGGAAATCAGCCTGCTCGTCACGCCCGCGACTTTTCTCGCGATCGCCACCTGCCTTTTCTGCGTATTTCTCCTCTATCGCCGGATTCAGGTGATCGGGCGGCTGTCGAAACTTCTATGGCTGGGCGTCCTGGGAACCATCGCCTGGGTAATCTTTTCCGGGGTCACGCATTTCAACCCGTCCCGCGCTTTTGATTTCCCCCCACACGCATTTTCCCTGAACTCCGGTTTTTTTTTGGGCCTCGGATCCGCAATGCTCGTCGCTGCCTATGACTATTGGGGCTATTACAACGTCTGTTTCTTAGGCGACGAAGTACAGGATCCGGCTCGCACCATACCGCGAGCGCTGATTTACTCAATCGTGGTCGTGGCTGTGCTCTATATCGTGATGAACATCAGCATCCTCGGCGTAATCCCCTGGCGCGAACTCGATGCCGCTGCCAAATCGGACACTCGCTTCTACGTCGTCTCCGTAATGATGGAACGCCTCTACGGCGCCTGGGCCGGACGAATCGCCGCCGTGCTGATCATGTGGACCGCATTGGCCTCCGTCTTCTCGCTCCTGCTGGGCTATTCCCGCGTTCCCTACGCCGCTGCTCTCGATGGCAACTACTTTCGTGCTTTCGCCCGGGTTCATCCGGAGTTTCATATCCCCGACATTTCTTTGCTCGCGCTCGGCATGGTCGCTTCGCTGTTTTGTTTCCTGCGACTTATTGACGTGATCGCAGCGCTGGTCGTCATTCGCATCATGATCCAGTTTCTCCTCCAGACGATTGGCATTATCGTCCTGCGATACAAGCGGCCCGACTTGCCGCGCCCGTTCCGTATGTGGTTCTACCCGCTCCCCGCTTTACTGGCGACCATCGGATTTGCTTACGTCCTCGTCGAACGTCCTGACGCGCTGAAAGAAGTTCGCTACGCTCTCGTGATCCTCGTCGCCGGAACGTTGGTCTACCTGATCCGAGCCTATCGTCAGCATCAATGGCCTTTCCCCGTTCAACCGTTTCCTGAAGGAGCGCTCTAGTGGCGGAAACCGGGGCACCGTTGGGCGGGATCGACGCTCAGGCAAAAGAAACTGCGTTCGGCCCCCTTCGAGAGCCTCTGTTCCGTGGATTGTGGATCGCGGCCGTGGTCTGCTACACGGGCCGGTGGATGCAGACCGTCGCCACTGGCTGGTTGATGACCTCCCTCACGACGTCGCCAATGTTAGTCGCTCTGGTTCAGGTTGCGAGTAGCGCTCCTGCATTTTTTCTATACCTCCCATCCGGTGCCATGGCCGACATGTTCGATCGTCGCCGGGTCCTGCTCCTCACTCAGGCGTGGATGGTGTTGGCCGCCCTTGCTCTCGGCATCCTCACTGTGCTCCATCTGGTCACGCCCGTCTGGCTTCTCGCGCTCACTCTTCTGATGGGCATCGGCGCTGTCGCCAATGATCCGCCTTGGCAGGCGATCACGCACGAGATTGTTTCGGACAAGAATTTCGCGTCCGCCGTCGCTCTGAATTCCGCTGGCTTCAATGTGGCGCGTGCAGTTGGACCCGCTCTCAGCGGAATTGTGATCGCTGCCTGGGGGACCGCGACCGCCTTCCTTCTCAATTCTGCTTCCATGTTCGGCGTTATAGTTTTTCTTTACCGCTGGAAGCGCCGCCCCCATGAGCATGCACTCCCCGGAAAAGACGTTCTCGCCGCCATCAAAATCGGATTTGATTATGCGCGCCATTCCGCCGCGGTTCGCTCCGTGCTGATTCGCACCGGCGCATTCAGTCTGGGCGCCAGCGGACTCTGGGCGCTACTTCCACTGATCGCGCGCCCCTATGGCTCCATCGGGTTCGGCCTAATGGTCGGCTCCTTTGGGCTCGGTGCACTTCTTGGTGCCGCATTGCTGCCCGCCTGGCGTCGCATGATGTCTGTCGACGCAATGGTCGCGCTCGCCACGCTCCTTTACGCCGTATCTACCACCATTTCCGGTCTTGCCTCTGGCATTGTGATTCAATGTACAGTTCTGCTGCTGGCTGGAATCGGCTGGATCATCATTATCGCGAGCCTGAATGTTTGCGCACAGGTGATGTCGCCAACCTGGCTGCGCGCGCGTACCCTCTCGATGTACCTGCTGGTATTGCAGGGAGGAATGGCCGCTGGCAGTGCGATTTGGGGCGCAGTCGCCAGCCGCTACGGAATTGCTGCGTCATTGTCGGGCGCAGCCGCCATCCTGGCAATCGGATTAGTAACGACCCGCTGGCATCATCTTCGCGCCGATCGGGTCGATCTTCGTACCCCTGTAGTCGAGGGCTAGCTGTCTCACCTTACTCTAACGAGAGGCACGAGCAAATGAAACAATTGAAATGGACCTTGCTGCTGATCTTCGTCCTGCTACTATCCGCCGTCGTTGTGGCGCAATCTCAACCGTCTACAACCATCGCTTCCGTACTCGATAACCAGGTTAAAAACCTCGAGCGCGACTTCGTTCCTGCCGCGGAAGCCATGCCTGCCGATAAATTCAACTTCGTACCTTCACCTTCTCTCGGCGAGTTCAAGGAATCCCGAACGTTCTCGCAGCAGGTCAGCCACGTTGCTACCACAAACTACATAATCGGCGCCGCCATTCTCGGCGAGAAACCTCCCGTGGATACGGAAGGGCCACATGAAAACGGTCCCGCTTCCCTCAAGACCAAAGAAGACGTCATCAAGTATCTGAAAGATTCATTCACCTACGTCCACAAGGCCATCTCTAACGTTACCCCACAAAATGCCCTCGATCCCGTGACGCTTCCCTGGGGCAAAAGCACCCGCCTCGGCCTGGCATCCACGACGTCATGGCACGGATTCGATCATTACGGACAGATGGTCGTTTATCTGCGCCTGAACGGAATCATTCCACCGGCCAGCCGGCCTCAACCGAAAAAGTAGAGGGATTCGAACCTTGGGACTGCGAGCGCTGTTCTTCGATGCCGGCAATACACTTCTTTTTCCCGACACGGAGCGCACGCTCGCCTCCCTCATCGCTCGCGGCATTCGCCCAACCGAAGATCAGTTGCGCACCGCCGAGAGAGCCGTGCGCGAGTTTCGCGACCACCACACCGGTCCTTCGAACCCCAACCATAGCTATTGGAACGTCTACTTCGATCAGCTCTTCTCCGCCCTGGCCCTTGCTCCCGACCAAGCTTTGCAGGAGCAGCTCATCGCTTCTTCGCACCGTTCGACGAATTGGCGACGCATACTCCCCGGTACTCGCGACACTCTGCTCGGCTTGAAGCAGCAGTACCGCCTCGCCGTTATCAGCAACTCCGATGGCGGCATTCGGGAAGCCATCTCCGCCGCCGGTATTGGCGACTGCTCGAGTGCATCATGGATTCCACGCACGTCGGCGTCGAGAAGCCACATCCAGCGATCTTCCACGCCGCGCTTGATGCCATGCAGGTTCCGCCAGAGGAGAGCGTCTGTATCGGCGACGTCTACGCCATAGATATTCTCGGTGCACGGTCCGTCGGGATGCGAGCTATTCTCATCGATGCCTTCGGCGTTTGCGATCATCAGGACTGCCCGCGTATTTCGTCGCTCTCCGAATTGCCGGAACTGCTGCGGCTTTTGATCGCATCCGAATGATCCGCGGGTAACGTGATCCGAGTTACCGTAGTTTGTGACACCATCACACAATGACGTTAGTCATTTGCTGCTGTTCTCACAGTACGTTAATTTCTAACTCGACCATGACTCTTCGCCCGCACCTCCCCAAACGGATCACCAACCTCATCAAGAGCAATCTGATTACGGTTCTGGAGAACAGCCAGGACGTCAGCTACATCCTCGACTCTCATTTGAAAGTGAAATACTGCAATCCTGCATGGGACCGCTTCGCTCACAATAACGGCGGCCATCGCCTCACCACCTCCGCCGTGCTTGGCTCTCCAGTGTGGGACTTTACTCCGTGGGAACTTCAGCCCTTCTTCGCGATGGTCTTCGATTATTTGCGGTCACGCCGCGATGTCTGGAGGCACACGTACGATTGCTCCAGTCCACGCATGCACCGCCTCTGTGAGATGAGCGTGCATCCTCTTTCAAAGCCCGAGGGCTATCTCGTAACTAACTCCATGCTCATCCAGGAAGCTCATGGGCACACATTCGACCCCAACCCTCTGCGCTATTACGATTCCAAATCGAAGGTCATCATCTGCTCGCATTGCCGATGCACACGAGCCGCTGAAGATCCTCTCGCGTGGGACTTTGTGCCCAGCCATCTTGGTCTTCCGTCCGACCAGGTCGAGTCTGCTCTCTGCCCGCTTTGTCGCGCGTATCTCTACGCGCCTTCGCTGTGGCTTACCGATTCAAAGATGCAATTCGCGTAGCTCCGCGCTGAAAGCCATTTCCTAGTCTTTTTGCATTATTGTTCTTTGGTCGTTGCTGCCGTGTAATGCTCCCACAACACTCCTCAGACTCTCTTCCGTCCCGGCATTGTCTGAGGAACCCGAAGTAGGCGGGCTCAAGCATTTAGCAAAGACAAAGAGCCGCAATAGCAGCGTGGGGTTTTCAATCCAATTTTGAATTGAGGTCGAGAGATGGGTCTGCCAGCTCTGTGGTGCTCCAAGCTCCGTCTTGTGTTGTTTTCCTTGGCGTTCTTCGCGAGTGCTGTCGCCCTACACGCGCAAGGATGCGTTGCCGCTCATTCCTATCAATGCACCATGGATGAACTGGTCTCTGGTGCGTCTCAGGCCAGCGGTTCTGGCCACCTGCACAACCTCACGCTCGACATCGGATACCGCGTGTTCAATTCAAACAAATATTTCGTGGGCACGCAGGAAATCTCCCGCCCCACTGCGGTTCGCAATCACCAGAACATCTTCGACGTGGCTGTGAACTACCAGTTCACCCCACGCTGGAGCTTTATCGCCGACGTTCCGATCTTCGACGGCACTCGGAATCAGATCTATCCTCCTTCGGGCATCTTCCAAGTCAGTGGAATTGGCGACATCACGCTCGGGGCGCAGGCTTGGATTCTGAGGCCGCCTACAGAAAAGAATGGCAACGTCGCCATCAGGATGTCGCTGAAACTCCCCACTGGCATTAACGATGCTCAGGGCGCGGCGCTGTACCACGGGAAGGCCATCCTGGCCACGGCCGATCAGTCGATGCAGCCCGGGGATGGCGGTTGGGGATTCATCATCGGAACACAAGCCTATAAGCAGATTCCTTTGCACACGATGACCTACTTCCAGGGATCGTGGCTCCTCAACCCCGAGAACACCAGTAGCGTGCAGACGTTCCGTTCCCAGCCCGGCCAGTCCCTGATGTCGGTGCCCGATCAATATCTCTTCCGCGCTGGCGCGGCCCACGCTGTGCCCAAAGTCCGGCGCATGTCATTGAGTCTTGGCGCGCGCTGGGAAGGAGTCCCCGCTCACGACCTTATCGGATCGAGCGAAGGATTCCGGCGCCCCGGATACATCGTCTCTCTCGATCCCGGCTTCATGTACAGCTATCGCCATACGACAGTTTCGGTGAATGGCCCCTGGGCGCTGGCACGCAATCGCGAGCCCAGCGTTCCTGAGCTGCAGAATGGAACGAAGAACGGCGATGCTTTCTTCGCCGATTACACCGTTATTGTGAACTTATCGCATCACTTTTAAGGCATGCGATGAGGCCGCGAAGACTGAACAGACAACTGACAACTCTCCTGGTCTTCGCGTTAGGCCTGGGAACGGTGGCCCTCGGGTGGCCGTTCCCAGAGCTCACGCTAAAAGATCAGGCCGGAACTGCTCAGACTCTCTCTGCCCATCGCGGTAAGATTGTCGTGCTCAACTTCTGGGCGACCTGGTGTGGCCCCTGCCGCGAAGAACTGCCTCGCCTGGATGAACTCGCACGTGAATACAGCTCTAAGGATGTCGTATTTGTGGCTGCGTCCCTTGACGACGAAGAAACTCAGCCCAAAATTGCGTCCTTCCTCGAGAAGAAGAAGGTCGCTTCACTCCCCATCTGGATCGGCGCATCTCCTGCAACCCTGAAGCAATTTCAACTTGGGGAAATGGTTCCCGCTACCATCATCTTCGACCAGAATGGTGAACCCGTCGCGCGCATCATGGGCGAAGCCAGCCGAAAAGATATCTCCTCGCGCCTGGACTGGCTCTTAAACGGCCGCGTTGGCAAGGCTCCCAAACCAGTACTGAAAAACTTCTAGCTACGACGCCAAACGGGTGCCCCACACATCCTTCGTTTGGATGGGTGGAGCTAACCGTGGAACATATGTCCGCGCACGGTGTCTAACTCTTCATCTGTGGGCATACAAACCGGGGGCAAACATGTGGGAGGCAACCATCATGGCTATGTCCCTGGGAAGCTCCGGCCGCGGGGTGTCCGCGGAAATGAATGTCACGCCGCTCATCGACGTCCTGCTCGTCCTGATCATCATCTTCATGATCATCCGGCCACTCAGCAAAACCGCTGGTCTAGACGCTGAAATCCCTCAGCCGCCGACCGATAAGCAGAAAGCGCTAACTCCTGACCGCACTGTTGTCATCGAGGTCTCGAAGACCGCTGCAGGTGAGGAAAGCATCACAATAAATCGCGAACCCGTAGCGCCCAGCGAACTCGAATCACGCATTCGCGACATCTACAAGGCACGTGCTGAACGAGTTCTCTTCGTCAAGGGAGCTGCAGATCTGGACTTCGAAAACATCTCCGAGGTGATCGACGCCGCCCACGGAGCTTTTCCCGACATCAAGGTAGGACTGATTACCGCGAAGATCGAATCCGGCGACTGAAAGAAAGGGAGCCCGCTCGCCCTCGAGCGGGCCCCAACTCGCTATTCGACGCCAAATTTATAAATCGTGGTCGAATGCAACTTCTGTCCCGGTTTCAGCTCTGTGCTGGGGAATGCCGGATGATTTGGAGAATCCGGATAGTGCTGCGTCTCCAGGCAAAAACCGTACCTTGGCTGATATACCTTTCCGCCTTTGCCATGGATCGTGCCATCCAGATGATTACCGCTGTAGAACTGCACCCCCGGCTGGTCAGTCAACAATTCCAGCACGCGCCCTGTAGTCGGCTCGTGAACCCGCGCCGCCATTACTAATTGTCCGGCGCCAATCCCGTTCAGCACCCAGTTGTGGTCGTAACCCAGACCATACTTGAGCTGCTGGTTATCTTCATTGATGCGCGCGCCAATGGCCGTGCTTTTGCGAAAATCAAACGGTGTGCCCTGCACATTCTTCAACTCGCCTGTCGGAATTAGAGTCGCATCGACCGGCGTGAACTTGTTAGCGTTCAGTCGAACTTCGTGCTGCAGAATATCGCCTTCCCCTGCGCCCTTCAGGTTGAAGTAGGAATGATTTGTCAGGTTGAGCACTGTCGCCTTGTCTGTGGTCGCCAAGTAATCGATTCGCAACTCGTTCGCGTTGGTCAGCGAATACGTGACTTGCGTCGTCAGATTGCCGGGAAACCCGTTCTCGCCATCTTTGCTTAGATACGTCAACTGCAGCATCGGCGTGCTCTGCGTGGAAACGTCCTTCGCCGTCCACACCTTCTTGTTGAACGCGTTCGGCCCACCATGCAGCGCGTTCGGTCCATCATTCAGGGGAATGTGGTAGGTCTTACCGTTCAGGACAAACTCGCCTTTGGCAATGCGGTTCCCATAGCGTCCGATCAGCGCGCCAAGGTAGGCCTTGTCGCCGACATAGCCCTCGAGATTATCGTATCCAAGTACGATATCCCCTAATTGTCCTTTACGATCTGGCGTCTTCAGCGAGACTACGATGCCGCCGAAGTTTGTGATCTTAGCCTCGATGCCGTTCTTATTCGTCAGCGTGAACAGTTGCACTTCCTGGCCATCTGCTGTCTTGCCGAAGCTTTCCATTTTCATTCCTGGTTTGATCTCAGTCTTTTGCTGAGCTGCTGCAATCGCCGCTCCTGCCAGGGTAATGGCAAGCATAGCGATAATGGTTTTTGACATAATTGCCCGTCTCCAGAGTGTTGATGATCAGCGCACTACAGACTAGACGCACCTCTTCTACTTCGCAATTACTTCCAGCGGCACTTTTTGTGTCTCCGCCGAACTCGGACCCACCATGATCTCGAACATACCCGGCTCAACCACCCGGTTCATGTTGATATCCAGGATGGCCAGCGTGTCGGGCGTAATCGGAAACTCCACCGTCTTCTTCTCGCCCGGCTTCAGGGTGATGCGTTGAAATCCGCGCAATTGCATCACCGGCTGTGTTACCGAACTCACCCGCTGATGTATGTACATCTGCGGGACTTCGTCCCCCTCGCGCGTCCCGCTGTTCGTGACATCGACCGTGACCTTTGCCGTACCCCCCGGACCGATTTTCGCCGGTTCCACACGCACATTCTCAAACTTGAAGTTCGTATAGCTCAGGCCGTATCCAAACGGAAACAGCGGCGAATTGTCGACGAACGCGTAACTGCGATTGCGTGACGGCTTGTGATCGTAATAGTCCGGTAGCTGTCCCACCGAGCGCGGGAAAGTGATTGGCAGTTTCCCGCCCGGATTCACATCGCCGAACAGTACATTCGCTGCGGCCGTTCCGCCTTCCTGCCCCAGGTACCAGCCCTCAACGATTGCCGGCACATGCTCGGCCACATAGTTGATGGATAGCGGCCGGCCATTGATCAGGAACACAACCGTTGGCACGCCGGTCGCCACCACCGATTTGACCAACTCATCCTGCTCGCCCAGCAGATCGAGTGAATCCCGGTCGCCCAGGTGATTCTCCGCCCACGCTTCGCGATTGCTGGTCTCGTTCTCGCCCACGACCACGATCGCCACATCCGCCTTCTTCGCCAAATCGGCCGCGGCCTTCACACTCGCCGTTTCCGATCCCGATGCCGGCAGTTTGACGTCGTTCTCATACCAGCCCGCGTATCCTTCTTTACCCAGCGTGATCTTGCATCCTTCGGCGTATAGCACCTTCACGCCGGGACCCACCCGCCCCTTGATCCCTTGCAGGATGCTCACACCGCGTCCTGGATCGCGAGCATAGCCGCCCAGGTGCACATCAGCTGCATTCGGCCCGATCACCGCAATCGTCTTGATCTTCTTCGCATCCATCGGCAGCAAGTTCCCTTGGTTCTTCAGAAGCACAATCGACTTCTGCGCGGTTTCAAGCGCGAGTTTCTGATGCTCCGGGCTGTTCGTGATTTTCGCCGTGTAATCCGGATCGACGTAAGGATTCTCAAACAATCCAAGCCGGAACTTGTCGTACAGAACCCAGTACACCGCCCGGTTCACTTCGCTCTCGGGAACGCTTCCATCCTTCACCTGCTGCAACAACGTCTGGTAGACCGATCCGTCCGAAAGGTCATAGTCGATCCCAGCGGCAATCGCCTTTCGCGCCGCTCCGGCCTTATCTGCCGCCACGCCGTGCGTCTCGTACAGCATCTGCAATCCGTTGCCATCCGACGTGACGTATCCACGGAAGCCCCACTCTTCGCGCAGCACCTTCCTCAGCAGCCACGGATTGATATGCGACGGTACCCCGTTTATCTCGTGATACGAGGCCATCACGCTGCCCACGTTCGCTTCCTGCACGACCGCCTGAAAAGGCTCGAAGAACGATTCCCGCAGAATGCGCTCCGACAAATTTACCGGCGCCGTGTTGCGCCCGCCTTCGGGTTCGCCGTGTCCCGCGAAATGCTTGGCCGTGGCAATCACGTGATGGCGATCCAGCAAGTAATTCGTGCCTTGCAGCCCATTTACCGCCGCCACTCCCATTCGCGACACCAGGTACGGATCTTCACCGTACGTCTCCTCCGTGCGCCCCCACCGCGGATCCCGCGCCAAATCGAGCACCGGAGTAAATGCCTGGTCTACGCCCGCCGAAGCCATCTCATCCCCCGCGGCGGTGAATACCTTGAACACCAAGTCGGGATCCCACGTGCTTGCCAGTCCGAGCACCTGCGGAAAGCTCGTGCTGCCGTACTCCATGAACCCATGTAGCGCTTCGCCCATGAAGATGTTGGGAATACCCAGCCGCGTCTTCTCCATCAGGTAACGTTGCGCGGCGTTTCGGAGAATGGCGGCATTACGTGGACCTACCTTCGCGTCCACGTCATACAAATCGTGAAATGCTTTTTCTGCAGTCTCGTCGTTATATTTGCCCGTCGGATCGATTACGTGCTGCTTGCGATGGCCGCTGATCTGCTCCACTTTCTCTTCCAGCGTCATGCGCTTCAGCAAATCAGCCGCACGCTGCTCGGGAGGCAGTTTCGGATTCTTGTAATCGGGCGCCGCTTCTTGAGCCGAAGCAGCTACAAACATCAGGGAGACCACTACTGCAGCAAGAAAATAACGCATGCGATTCCTTTATGAAATTAGCCTTGGTACTGCACCGTGTCTGAATCGATCAGGGAGTCACGGTTACAGACTGCCCAGAGTACTGAACCGCTTTGTCTGGCTGCTGTGTGATAGCTCCGCCTATGCCGTGACCTTCCTTCACGAACACCACCTCAAACGTTCGATTGGCCAGCATTCCTGGGAATGATCCCTTACGCTCGCCAATCTTTAGTGTCTGCTTGGCTTCATTCCACTCGATCGGAATCGTCGCATAGACACCCTTTTCGTAGTCGTAGGTATCGTTCTCATCTTCGTACAGAGTGAACGCGCCATCGGCGCCGCGGTAAACGCGCAATTCAATCGGATCGGCAGGCTTTTGCGTTGCCCACTCGATCTTCGGCCCTAGGGGAACGATCGATCCCGCGCGCACATATAGAGGTATGCGATCCAGCGGCGCTGCCGCATTGATAGCGACTCCACCCTCCTGCGGCGCTCCCGTCCAGAAGTCGTACCATTTCGTCTTGGGGAGATACAGATGGCGTTCCGTTGCCCCGGGGTCGGTCACCGGATTGACGAGGATCGCCGGCCCATACATAAATTGATCGCCGATATTCAGCGCGCGCTGATCAGTACGAAAGTCCATCGCCAACGGCCGCATCGGAGTATAACTGTCGTGCGCCACCATCCATGCCAGCGAATACGTATACGGCATCAGCCTGTAACGCAGCTCGTCATAGCTGGTCAAAATCTTCTGTGCTTCCGGACCATACGACCAGAGCTCATTCTGATCGGTCGTCCTCGTGCCATGCACGCGAAACACGGGGCAGAACGCGCCGTATTGGAACCAGCGAATAAACAGCTCGCGGTACGCCGGGTCATTCGGATTGCCGCTCACGAATCCGCCAATGTCCGTCGTCCAGTATGGAATGCCTGATAGCGCAAAGTTCAATCCTGCGGGGATCTGCCGCCGGTAGCTGAACCAGTCAGAGTTGATATCTCCCGACCACGCCGTCACCGAATTCCGCTGCGATCCCGCGAACGCCGAACGCGAAAGTATGAAGACGCGCTTTTTGTCGGACGATGCTCGCTGTCCTTCGTAAACCGCTCCGGTCGTCATTAGCGGGAAGATGTTCACATAGCGATCGCCGCTACCCATGTACAGCTTGTGCCCAAGCTGTATGTTCTCTTCCTGACCCTCGGTCTCCGGCTCAGTCGTGTCCATCCACCACGCATCAATCCCAATATTGAACAGCGCCTTGTCCATCAACCCCCAGTAGTATTTCCTCGCCTCGGGATTGGACGAGTCGTAAACCGCCATTGCATCCTGGTGATATGGCAACTTTGCGTACTTGAACTTGTCGATAAACCAGCCCTGCTTCTCCATGTAGTCGTATTCTTTGCTGCCGGGCTCAAAGAAGGGCCACACGGAAATCATCAGGTGGAAGTTCTCGCGGTGCAGCGTATCCACCATACCCTTGGGATCGGGATAGTCCTTCTTGAATACGTGCTCGCCTTTGCGGTTCCACCAGAACCAGTCCTGTACGATGTTGTCCGCGGGGATGTGCAGTTCACGGTACTTTCGCGCCACGCCCAACA
Organism: uncultured Terriglobales bacterium; assembly: GCA_964490255.1. Lineage (GTDB taxonomy): Bacteria > Acidobacteriota > Terriglobia > Terriglobales > Acidobacteriaceae > JAJPJE01. Next base: position 14,220 of record CAZBCQ010000058.1, read on the forward strand.
GCTCGTCCTGCGACTTATACCGATTCTTGCATTGCCAGAAGCCATACGCCCACTTGCCAAACATCGGAGCCTGGCCCGTAAGCTCGCGATATCCGGCTACAACCTTGTCCAACTCCGGACCGTATACGAAGTAGTAGTCGATGACGTTCGCTACTTCGGAGCTGATGTACAAATAATTGGCGAAACGATTGTTCACGCGACTGCGCGAATCGTTATTCCAGAAGATCCCATACCCATTGCTCGAAACCAGCATGGGCACCGAGATATTTGTATTGTCTTGGACAATGTCGACCGACTCGCCCCGGTAATTCCAAACTCCCGACTGGTGCTGACCCAAGCCATACAGCGCTTCCTGCGATCCATATATGTTGATGAAGTCTTCCGCTCGGAACGTATCTTCGCCGTTCACCGTCACCGGTGTCATCCACCTGTTCTGATCCATTACCAACTTCTGTCCGTCCGCCGACGCATACTGGATCGAACCTTCACTCCGTGACACCGTGACCTTCAGTCGATCCGTCGACAAAACGACGTTATCGCCGGACTCCTGCATGCTCCACGGCGTGGACGGCCAGTCTTTCTTGATTACAACTACATCCGAAGCTTCCGGAAATTTCCCTGTCGGCGAGTACACCACCCGCACCATGGAATCCGAGCACACTTGCAGTTTCGTTGCGCCCGTCTTCATTTGGAACAGAACGCCGTCGCTCTGCTTCTGCACGGACGTGACCGGATTCAGTTCCCGCCACTGCGCCTGCGCGGTCGCTAACAATGAAATGAGCAGCAGAAAACATGAAAGCAGCCTTATATTCAGCATGGGTATCCTTGGCAATAACCACGACCGTTCACGGGTGCCCCACCCTCGACCCTTCTCTTGGGTCGTAGGTGGGACTCATTCTGTCCCGCTCTACTTCGTCAACACCGCTACATCCCTCCCCGACAACTCGATATCGGTCAGTGGCGGAGTTCCGCGCAATTGCTCTCGCATCGCATACGGCAGCGCGATCTTTTGCGGCTCCTTCGTGTGGTTGATCACAATGAATACGTCTCCGCTCTTTCCGGCTCGCCGGCATACCTCCACGCCGGCCGGCACATTCGCGAATGCAGGTTTCACTCCGCTCGTCTCGACCATCCACTTCGCAACGTTGGTCATGGCATCATCCGGTAACCACGCGCCGACGTATGTGATGCTTCCCTTCCCGTGGTTCCTCGTGATCACCGCCGGCTGCCCATCCAGCCAGCCATTGCTCTTGCCATACGTTTCACGCGTCTTCGCATCCGCAGCATCCGGCTTCAACAACTCGGCCCAAATTTTCGCTTCGCCATTACCGAAATCGCCGCTTACTGGCACCGGCGCATCCAGCGCATAGTACTGCTCCACGTGCGCGCCCAGTGCTGGCGCCAATGGGCCCGGCTGGCGCGCTGGCAGCAGTGCGTTATATTCGTCCTTCATCCCCGACCGCGGACCCAGCACCAGGTGCCCACCGGCCTGCACGTACGCCAGCAGGCTCTTCGCCACTGGCTCCGGGAGTAGGTTCATATTCGGCGCCACCACCAACTTATATCCGTTCAACGGCGCCGTCGGATTGACCACATCAATCGTGTCCACCAGCTCGTGCAGCGGTTTGTAATAGCTCCGGAAGTTCGCAAACTGATCGTAGTCCTTCGTATGCTTCTGCCAGTCAATCGCCCAGCGGCTGTCATAAGAATGTAGAATCGCCACTTCAGCCACCGGACTCGTGCCCCTCAGCACCTCACCCGCCTTCGCAAATTCCTGTCCCAGTTGCGCCACCTCCGGATAGATCGGCATCGGCTTCCCGTCAGGCCCCACCAGCGTCCCGTGATATTGCTCCTGTCCACCCAGCGCACTACGCCACTGCCAATAGCCAATTGCTTCCGCTCCGTGCCCGATCCCCTCCCACGCCATCTCACGTATTTCACCTTTATCGAGCACGTTATTGACGGCATGCCAGTTCACATTCCCAGGCTGTGTTTCCATCACCCAGAAATTCCGGCGCTTGAAACCGCGGGTCAGGTCGTGGACCATGCCATTCCCCGCGGCATCCAACTGGCCGCTGCCGACGTAGTTGTCCCAAGACGCCATATCCAGATCCGCGCTCACCGTGTAGTGATCGAATCCGTCGAACCAGCCCATGAAGTTGTGCGTGATCCACTGCCGCGGCTCGGCATACTGATGAATCGCATCAATCTGATTCTTCTGATAGGACCGGTAGGTATCGCTAACGAATCGCTTCCACTCCAGCATCAGACCAGGATTGTTATAGCCAACAGGGATCGGAATCTCTTCCCATTTGTCATAGGTCTCGCTCCAATACGCAGTCGTCCAATGCTGATTCAGGCTGTCCAGCGTTCCGAATTTATTCTTCAACCATTGTTGGAACTGGCGTTGCGTCTCCGAATCGTAAGAATACGTGGCGTATTCATTGTCGATCTGCCACCCGATCACGTCAGGATTATGTCCAAACCGCTTTGCCATTTCTCCGGCGATTTGTCGGCAGAACTGCCGATAGCGTTCGCTCGTAAAATCGAAATGCTGACGTCCGCCATGCTTCGCGCGCTGCCCGTCTGCTTCCACGCGCAACGTATCCGGATACTTCGACGTCAGCCATGCCGGAGGCGCCGCGGTCGGTGTCCCTAGAACTACATAGATCCCACGCTTCTGCGCCAGGGCCACCGCCTTCTCCAGCCACTCGAACCGGTACTGTCCTTCCTGCGGCTCCATCGTGCTCCACGCAAACTCGGCCACTCGTACAAAGCGAATGCCGGCTTTCTGCATAAGCTCTAAATCTGTGTCCCAGCGCGACTCCGGCCATTGCTCCGGATACCATGCCGTCCCCAGGAAAAGCCCGGGCTGTTGATTTGTGCTGGATGTTTGGGGATCTGGAGAAGCGGCTGCAACGAAACTGGAGAGAATGAATAAAAACGCAAAAACGGACGAGGCAATTCGCATGATCACCTTTTCGCAGCTATTCGAACTAGCTAACTTGCTTGGGACTGCTGTTCTGCGTTGTCATCTCAGATGAGACTCGCAGAACTTCGGCCGATGCGACAGCACAGTCTTGCAGAATTCTCGATGTCGCTTTGGCACGCTTCCCACTTCCGTGGGACTTCCCGCAACGCACGGCTAAAACGTTTCAGCCACTCGCCTATTTGGCTTGATGTAAGCGTTAACAATATAGACCTGAGTCACAGAATGTGCAGCTCTTTTCCTTTCTCCATTCCCTAATCTCTCTCGTGCGCTCTCACCCAGTTAATATTTCCGCCACGGTCCGTGGACGTGCTACCTTTTGTTCACTGACGTGGGCCCTCACCATCCAACTTGAGGTACAAATGACAGATTGGTATTCCTCGCGAAGAAGCTTTCTTCAGCAGGGGGCGTTAGGGCTCGGATTCGCCCTTCTCTCGGCCATCACCCCAGACGCCTTGCGAGCGGCTCATGCATACGCTTCCAATGCAGCTCATACAAACGCCGGCTTTCGCTTCTTCACAGCTGAGGAAGCCGCGGACGTGATCGCGTTCGGAGCGCAAATCATCCCCACTGATGACACTGCCGGTGCCACTGAAGCTCATGCGGTCTATTTCATCGATCATGCATTGATCGAGTTCGCACACGAAGACCAGACTCGCGTTCGCGCCGCCATCCACGCGCTGAACGAAACTGCAGCAAAACAATCTGGACGGCCCGTCCGATTCGACCACCTCTCCTCAGCCGAACAGCTCGCAACCATGAAGAAATTCGAGTCCAGCTTTTCGCCAGTTCAGGGCGGCTACGACCCCAGCAATAACGGGATGAACGGCTCCGGTTCCAATTACTTCGAACTCCTGCGCACCTACATTATTACCGGATTTCTCTCCGATCCCGATCTGGGCGGCAACAAGGACATGCTTGGCTGGAAAGTCCTCGGCTTCGACGGCATGAGCGGTCACAAGCCGCCCTTTGGTTACTACGACGCCGAGCTTCTGCAATCGCAAGCCGCTGCCGAGGAGAAGAAATGAGCGAGATCGTTCAGCCCAAATACCGCACCACGGATGCTGTCGATTTCGTCATCGTCGGATCGGGTGCCGCGGGCGGCGTCCTCGCCAAAGAACTTTCCACCAATGGATTCCGTGTAGTGGTCCTCGAGCAGGGACCATTTCTTCACGAACGCGACTTCTCGCACGACGAGTACAAGCAATCCACCTTCGGTCCGCTGGTGAATCACAAGCAGAAGCAATCCTTCCGCAAGACCGAACAGGAAGACGCCAAGCCCGGCTATCACCTGATGTATGGAAAACTCGTGGGCGGCGGCTCGGTTCACTTCACCGGGAACTACTGGCGCCTGCACGAAATCGATTTCATCGAGGCCAGCAAAAAAGGCACCATCCCTGGAACCGGCTTCACCGACTGGCCCATCATCTATGCCGACCTCGAGCCCTACTACACAAAAGTCGAATGGGAGATCGGTGTCTCCGGCCAGGCCGGTTCGAATCCATTCGACCCGTGGCGCTCCAAACCGTATCCGCTACCCCCCATGCCGGTGAAATCCTCCGGTGTGTTGTTTGAGCGCGGCGCGCGCAAACTCGGCTGGCATCCCTACCCTGCGCCCGTCGCCATCCTCTCCCAGCCCTACAACGGCCGCAGTGCCTGCATGCACTGCGGCTTCTGCGAACTTTTCGGATGCGAAATGGGTGCCAAGTCGAGCACTCTCGCCAGCGTAATTCCCGTTGCACTCAAGACCGGGCGCTGCG
>CAZBCQ010000058.1:19068-22638 GCA_964490255.1 uncultured Terriglobales bacterium
TGCCGCATGGGCAAAGACCCGCGCACGTCCGTGATTAATCCCGATCACCGTACGCACGACGTTCCTAACCTCTTCTTATGTGACGGGAGCAGTATGGTGACCTCAGGACGAGGTCAGCCGACAACGACCATTCAGGCGCTCGCCTTCCGGGCCGCCGACCGCATCACTGACCTGGCTCATCGCGGCGAAATCTGATTCGCGTGTAGGTGGCGCGGCGCGCCCTCGCCCGCGTGTGGAACAGGCAATCCTGCCTGTCCATCGAATCGCGTGAAGCAGCCGACACGTCTACCCATCCGGGCGCAGCGAGGATCTGTCATCCCGAGCGCAGCGAGGGATCCCTATCCTATCCACGACTGTGTCATTTTCGAGCGACTGGCGGCATCGTTTTTGCGATCCTGCGGTTAGATCGTGCGGCCAAGAGTCGAGAAACCTTGCGTCATCCACCCCCGTCCTCAGCACCGCTCATACTTCCAATTTCGCGACTTCCCCTCCGCAATCCACTCCACCGAAGTCTGCAAGCGCCGCTCCCGCGTTTCCTCCGTCTTCGCTTCCGTCAGCCACTCCACATACTCCTTCTTCTTGCTGTACGAGAATCCATCAAACGTCGTCAGCGCCTTTTTATTCTTTTTCAGCGCTGCCTGAAAGTACGCTGGCACCACCAATTCCTTCGATGTGCGCGGAACGGGCGGTTTCTTCACCTTCACGCCGTCCTCATTCAACTGCATCGCCTTTTTCACGTAGTCGCGCAGAAGGCTTTTCGACGGAAGTCCCTCCATCGACGTGATCCGTCCAAATTGCCCCATGGCCTCTTCCGTCGCTTGTCCCTTGCGGACAATGATTCTGCCCTTCCAGAATCCGAACGTGCAGTGCTGCTTGAACGAAGCCATATTGCACAGCATGCCCTTATACAGGAAGAAGGGCATGCTCCACTTCATGGTCTCTTCGACCTCTGGACACGCTTCGTGAACCATCTCCCGCAACTGCGTCAGAATCGGCTGAGCGAATTCCGCGGACTTCGCAATATAGGCATCAACTCTTTTTTCTCTCGTCCCCATAAGGCGGATATTGTCCACATTTCAGCAAAGCCGGACAACATCAAACCGCTTCGCTGTCACGCTTCGCGATAGTCGAGCAGGATTCCTCCCATCAACACAAAGCACACCGGCCATATCCAGGATGCAATTGCGCCATCGCGGGCCGGCAGTCTCAGTTGTAGCCAGCGCGACCACCCCGCAATAATCGCCAGCAGCGCAATCGACAAATGACTGATCTCGGCCAGTAGCTCTTCTCCGATGTTGTCGAGTGTGTGGTTATGCGTCATCAGTAACATGCCCCCAGCAACGCAGACAAATGGGAACACTAGCGGAGCGAATTTCCATTTTGTCTTGCCGAGTTGAACGCGCCACTCAAATAATGCAAACGCTATCACCAAAAGCACCGCAAGCCGATGCTGCAGAACATCCGCGCGGTCGAAACTCTCCCAAAAACCATTCGGACCAAGTGGCCAGTTCTCCGGATCCGCGCGCAAAAAAATAAAAGCCGCCATCAGCAGAAAAGCCAGCGGCCAGTGACGAGTGAAGGACAAGCGGCCACTTCTTGAAATCGTAGCCAGCAACCCGATCACCAGCAACATCAGACCCACCCAGTTGTGGTTGTATTCGGACCACGCAATATCCCCTGGCGAGTTGGGAAGGTGAATCGTTCCGCCAGGCACCAGTGACACAGGATTGTCAGCTGCCGCCGCCTTTTCCAAGGGGCGTGTGGCTGGCGACAACGACGCGACGGAAGGTGTTCGGAATCGTGGCCAGTGCGGGATGAATCGAGTCGCAATCGTTTTCGCGTCCACTCTTCCCGCAGCTAGATCGATTGCCGGCGGCTGCGATGTCATCGATGTAGCTGTCAGCACCGCGGCGATCCCGATCCCTATCTCGACTCCCACAAAATTCTGCAGACGCTGCCTGACTGCGGCCCAGTCAGCGCCATCCACGATCGACCGATTCATCGCTCCCAGCACCAACATCGCCGCGAGCAGCACAAATTTCGAAAGCAGCATGATTCCATAAGCAGTGCCATAGAGAGCGTTGGCCGAATCCACGTAGCGAAACGCAGTCGCAATCCCGCTTGCCACCAGTACGCCCACGCTGAGTAAAGCAATCTGCGAGTATCTCGACAACACACCTGCCTTCGCTGCGCCATCCGGCATTCGTCGAATGCTGATCAGCAGATACGGCAGCCCTCCAATCCAGCAACCGGCAGCCGCCAGATGTAATGCCGTAAACATCACCGCCGTGGCTCTCCCCTCTACTCGAGAGAAAGCATGACTCGTTGCCACCGACGACATCAGCACCGCCAACGACAACAGTCCGAGCCACCAGATCGCTCGCCGTGACCGGTACGGCATCATAGCGATCGCGACGCCGGCGACGATCATCACCGTCCCCGCCACGAAAAAGTTCGCTCCTGCGATTTCGGAGAACGAAAGTCCAACCGTCTGTCGCAGCACGAACGACTCGCAGGAAAGGTAGATCGCCTGCGTGAGCGCCAGTCCAAAACCAGCGATACGGAGCAGTCGTTCGCACGAACTTGCCGCGCGACTGCTCTTCTCACCCGATCTGCCGAGCACTGCGTACCAGAAAAGCACGCCCCCGATAATTAACGACTGGAAAAGGATGGTAGCGGCGCGCAACACAACGGCAAGAAAGCCGTATATGTTCAGAAACTGACCCATTCAGATTGTGACCTTGAACGGAATTTCGCCTTGCGTGATGTGCCCATCCGAGGCGAGAACCTGCCACCGTATCGAATACTCCCCGTTTTTCAGCCCAGCCAGCTGTGCTTCCAGCACGTCAGGCGCAGACTGACTCATGGACAGCAGCTTTTGCGACTTATCCGGCAATACCAGAGCAATCCTTGAACGCTTCGGGTCGACCCTGACATTGAATTGCAGCCTTACCTTTACAGAGCTTCCCGCTACCGTGGAGTGTGCACCGGGAAGAGCTTGAACTAAAACCGCATGTGCATACGAGGGAATGGAATAAGTAAGAAGAGCGCACACGCCGAGCCATGCGCATACTCGGCGTAGAAAAACTGTTCTCACCAGATACTGAGCCCCAAGAGGATAACGGCTGCGAACTTTCATCCCATCACTCTCTCTGGACTGAACTTACGGCATGCGCAAATGCACTAGAACTGGCAAAAGTGACAGCTGTGAGGGGCCCGCGACTTAATCCCGCGCTACTGAATCTGGCGTGCCTAAACAGGTGTTCGTTTAAGTCGCACCAGCGGGAGCGCCCGAACATCTTCTTCCAAGGTTCTCGTTCGCACTCGGGCACTTCATAAGACTCGCCGTACTACTTCGAGGTTTTCTTCCCGTGGTTGTGCATTCCCCGGTTTCCGACTGCTGTCCGGGGCTGGGTAGAGAAACACGCTTGCAGCCGCTCACAAGCCAGCTGCTATCATTGATGTTGTTGTAGAAACGTTGTTGTGGACGCGTGGGGCCTGTAGCTCAACGGTTAGAGCAGCAGACTCATAATCTGTTGGTTGTAGGTTCAAATCCTACCGGGCCCACCA
>CAZBCQ010000059.1:0-22366 GCA_964490255.1 uncultured Terriglobales bacterium
GGGCGTCCGTCAACTCCTGGTACCTAGCTTCGATTTGATCTAGTTTTTCGAACATAATTTAGTCGTTGGTCGGTAGTCGTTAGTCGTTGGCCGAATTGGTACTTCAGCCGTTTGTCTTTGTGCTCTCCCGCGCCTGTCCAGAGAGTGCATTGATCAGCGCATTTAAACCGCGAGCAACTTGCTCCAGATTCCCAATTAGCAATGTAGTTTGCTCGCTAGATATATACCCCAGCCGCGTGGCCAGATTCAGCTGCGTTTCAAGTTCCAGTAGAGATCCTCGCGCATGAAACAAAAAGTGCAGAAACTCTCGATCGGATCGGTGGCCCTTACCTTCCGCGATATTACTCGGGACCGAAACTGCCGCCCGTCGCGATTGATTCGCCAAACCATATAACTCGTGCCTCGGAAACTCGGCGGTCGCTTGATATACCAGCTCCGCCAATTCCATCGACTGCTTACAAACTCTAAGATCCTTGTACGATCCGGCCATACTTCCCACCTGCCGCCAGTTTTGGCCAACGACCATCGGCCAACGACTAACGACCTTCACCTATTTTTCTGGAAAGCACAAGGATGTGAAACACAGGTCGGGGGCGGAGCCCCCTAGGCAAGCACGAGTTCGCCACCGCGCTTGGCTTCGAGTTCCATGGCCTGGTTCAGCGCCACGATCGCACACTCAACCTGATCGTCGGTGGGAGTCTTGGTCGTGATCCGCTGCAGCCATAGTCCGGGCGCAGTCATCAGCGCGAACAGCGATCCGCGATGCTTCGCGGCAAAGCGAATAATCTCGTACGAAAGTCCGGCGATCACCGGCAGCAGCGCAATACGCAGTCCAAAGCGCATCCAGAACAGACGATCAAGAATGTGCAGGCCATGCGCGCTGGCCGAAGAGGCCGCCGTGATTGGGATCAGCGTGTACACCAGGATCGAGATCAGCATCACGGTCATCAGGAAGCTGGTGCCGCAACGCGGGTGGAACGTGGAGTACTTCTGCACTGCGCCCACTTGCATGGGGTCGTGCGATTCGAAGGCGAACACCGTCTTATGTTCGGCGCCGTGGTATTGATAAACGCGGCGGATGTCCTTCCAAAGCGATACGCCCCATATGAAGAACAGGAACAACGCGATGCGAATGGCGCCATCAACCAGGTTGAATGCCACCTGATTTCCGAATACCGGCCACGCGCGTTTCAACTCGGTTGCGGCCAGCAGCGGAACGAACTTGTACATGAAAATGAAGAAGCCCACGGAGAACAGTACGTTGACTGCCAGTACCCAGTTGCTGATCTGAACCGTCTTGCCTTCGTCGTTGACGGGAATCTCATCGAGCGCCGCATTTGCCGAATAGCGTAGCGCGCGGAACCCGAGCGCCATCGCCTGACCGAGCGTCGCTACGCCGCGAATAATGGGCCATGCCAACCACTTGCGCTTGTCCGACGGACGTTCCAGCGGCTCACAGTGAGAAATCACCTCGCCCGAACTCTTGCGTACCGCGATGCCCCACGCATGGGGCGAGCGCATCATCACGCCCTCCAGCACGGCTTGACCACCGACAAGGATGTCCTCGCCGCTCTCCAGTGCCGGGAGCAACTGCAACATCGCGGAAAAACGCAGGAATTGGCGCAACTTCTTCATGAACACCTATATAGATGACTTCCCGGGCTGGGAAGTCTCCTCTTTAAGCCTACTGGGGCGGTGGACGAGTGTCAAACGTAAGCAGTTACGGGAGTTATCGACGACTTCGGGCTCCATTCCGCTTGCCCCTGGCTTTCAGGGAATGTATGCTCCGGTGCGAGATTCCCGGACTCATTCCAAACTTTTATCGAGGTGAATATGATTTCACGCGGTCGGATCATCCTCGTTCTTGCGGTCGCACTCAGCCTGATTCCAAGCGCTTTTGCGCAACCGAAAACCGCTACCGTTCAGCCGGAGGCCAAACTCGTTAAGCTGCTTCCTGCCACCATTTTTCTGGACGGCGAAAACGTTCCCACGCAGAAACGGAACTCGTCCCTGGTGGAACTGCAAAATGGCAAGCTCCTGCTGACCACGTTGGTTGACACCGCCGGGTACTCGTCTGCTTACCAGGAGAAGTACATCGGTTCCATCCAGTCGCAAGGCGCCTTTACGCTGGGCGGGAAAGACTTTGGCCCGGGCTCCTATGGATTCGGTCGCACAAAGTCCACCGAGGGCGACAAAGAAGTCGTGAGCCTGTGTGTGTATGACATTGGCGGCAACAAACTGGCGCAAATCCCGATGGGCAAGAACGACAGCTTACATCCCGTAAAGCCCCTGCAGATCGCCGCCGAGAAGGATGGCGCTCGCTTCTACCTGGGACCGTATTATCTGGACGTCGCTGGAAAGTAGCTTTCGGACGGCCGCGGATTGATAACGACAGAGGTTCAGCATTTTTCCGCGGCCATATCTCTGGTTCTCCAATAGCGTTCACAAAAATGTCATGATGGAGTAGTACCCTTGCCGGACGCGCATGCCTCAGTTCGATCACAACAGAATTCTCGAAGCTGTCTCCCAGGAAAACTGGGAGCAAGCTGCAGCGGAGCTGCAACAGCTCGACCCAGCTGAGGTCGCGGACCTCTTACAGAAGCTTCCTTTCGAGCAACAACAAGTTCTCTTCGGCCACTTGCCCGTTGATTTCGCCGCCAAGGTCGTGGGCGAATTCCCCTATTACCACCAATATGTGTTGCTGCATTCGCGCGGACCCGAAGAGATGCGCGTCATCGTCGACAAGCTCGATCCAGACGATCGCATGCGCTTCTTCGATGAGCTGCCGGAGGAAGCATGGCAGCACCTGATGGACGAATTGTCGGGCGCGGGACTGCCGCATCCGCAACACTTGCGCCCAGTTGCACCCGCGAAGCCGAGAGCGCCGCGCCCAGCTGTGCCGGCCGCGCCGATCATTGAGGCGAAGCAGGTACAGAAGTTCTACGATCAGCCCGACGGCAATCGCATCGAGGTGATCGCTCCCACCGACCTCACGCTCGAGCCCGAAACCATCATCGCGCTGCTCGGGCCTTCTGGCTCTGGCAAGTCAACGCTGCTTCGCATGCTTTCCGGGCTTTCCACTCCTTCATCGGGACAGGTGCTCTGGCACGGAAAACCGTTGGGGGATGCGCATGCCAACGTCGCCATCGTGTTCCAGAGCTTCGCTCTGTTCCCCTGGCTCACGGTAATCGAGAACGTTGAGGCTCCATTGGCCGCACGTGGCATGCTGAAAGATGACCGGGAAGGCCGCGCTATGCGCGCGCTCGATTCCGTCGGTCTAAAGGGATTCGAGAACGCGTATCCCAAAGAACTATCTGGTGGCATGAAGCAGCGCGTTGGATTCGCCCGCGCCCTCGCCGTCGAACCCGAAGTTCTTTTCATGGACGAGCCGTTTTCGGCTCTCGACGTTCTGACGGCCGAGAACCTCCGCAGCGAACTAATGGAACTGTGGATGGCGAAGAAAATTCCGACGAAGAGCATTTTCCTCGTCACCCATAACATTGAAGAGGCGGTGCTGCTCGCGGATCGCGTCATCGTGCTCGGCCGCAATCCGGCAAAAATCCGCGCAAACTTCCGTGTGAACATTCCGCAGCCGCGCGAGCGCAGCGCCGCCGAGTTCACGGTATATGTCGATTACATCTACAGGGTGATGACCCAGCCGGAAGCTGAGATCGCTTTCCCCACCGCGCCCGGCAAGGCCACAAAACCAAAATTCCAGATGCTGCCGCACGCGCGTCCCGGCGGGATCGCCGGCTTGCTCGAGCTGCTCAATGATCGTGGCGGCCGCGAAGGCCTTTACCATCTCGCCGACGAGCTGCGCATGGAGGTCGATGACCTGCTGCCCACGGTCGATGCCGCCGTGGTGCTCGGGTTTGCGACTCTCGACGAAGGCGACATGATCATTACACCCGAAGGCAAGACGTTTGCCGAAGCTACTATCCCAGTTCAGAAAGTGCTCTTCCGCGGTGCTGCTTTAGAGCACGTAATTCTGCTCCAGCAGATGAAGCGCGCGCTCGACACCAAGTCCGACCATGCCATGCCGCTCGAGTTCTTCCGCGACATACTCGACGAACACTTTTCCCAGGATGAAGTCGATCAGCAGATTGATACCGGGCTGAACTGGGGGCGCTATGCCGAAATCTTCACTTACGATTCGGAAGACGAGCGCCTGATCCTGCATGAAAGCGGTGTGAGCGAGCGGACTTCGCGCAACGCAGCTAATGGCTGATCAAACCAATACCAGCGCCGGCACGCCTCCATGGGGAATCATCCCCGCCGGATCCTCGTTCCTCCGCGATCTCCCGATCGTGCTGGCGGGACTCGCCGTCTTTTACGGCGTCGTTTCCTTCGCACACTATGGTATCGGCCCGATGAATACCGAGGCGGAGATTAGCCTTTCTCCCGGCGCACTTCCCAAGTACGCGCTGTTTTCGGTAATCCGAATCGCCGCCGCGTACGGGCTTAGCCTGGTATTCACGCTGGTGTACGGTTACATCGCCGCCTATAACAAACGCGCCGAGCGCCTGATGATTCCGCTGCTCGACACGCTGCAATCCATCCCGGTGCTCAGCTTCCTTCCTGGCGTGATGGTGGCCATGGTCTCGCTGTTTCCGACGCGACAGTTGGGCGTTGAGCTTGGTTCCATCCTGCTGATCTTCACCGGCCAGGTCTGGAACATGACGTTCAGTTTCTATTCCTCGCTGAAAAATATTCCGCGCGAAATGCGGGAGGCGTCGCGGATTTATCACTTCAGCTGGTTCCAGCGTTTCGTGCAGATGGAATTGCCGTTCGCATCGATCGGCCTCATATGGAATTCCATGATGTCGGTGGCGGGCGGCTGGTTTTTCCTGATGGCGTGCGAGATGTTCGTGCTCGGCGATCGCGACCTGCGTCTGCCCGGGCTTGGTTCCTATCTCCAGACTGCGGCCAACGAGGGCAACACGCGCGCGATCCTCGCCGGAGTGGGGATGATGATCCTCGTCATCGTCCTGATGGATCAACTCATCTGGCGCCCGGTGATCGCCTGGGCGCAGAAATTCAAGGTGGAACAGGTCGAAGCCGCCGAGGCCCCCACGTCACCGATTCTTGAGCTGCTGCGTCGTTCGCACCTGTTGTCGCTGGCATCGGAGTGGACAACGGCGCCTGCTCGCGAACGCATGATGCGGCATTTTGCGCAAGCGCACACCGCAGAGCAGAAACCAGCGAAGCGGTCGGGAATTATCTGGTATGCGATCGCGATCATCGCTGTTATAGCGCTGCTCTACGGCGTCGTGCGGATGTTCGGCATGATCGCCGGAGTCTCTTGGCCGGAATGGCGCACCATCCTGATTGGCGCAGGCGCGACGTTTCTCCGCGTGGAATTCGTTTTGTTGCTCGCGGCTCTCTGGACCGTGCCCGTCGGTATTTACATTGGACTGCGACCGCGGCTCTCGGCTATCGCCCAGCCTATCGCGCAGATCGCAGCTTCGGTTCCCGCGACCGCGTTGTTCCCCATCATCCTCCTGGTTTTGATTCGTGTGGGAGGCGGGCTCGGAATCGGCGCCATCGTTCTCCTTCTGCTGGGCACGCAGTGGTACATCCTCTTCAACGTGATCGCCGGAGCGACGGCCATTCCCACAGATCTGAAAGAGGTTTGTTCGGTGTTCCAATTGAGTAAGGCGGAGCGCTGGCGGAAACTGTTCCTGCCTGCTGTGTTCCCCTACCTGGTGACCGGATTCGTCACTGCATCCGGCGGAGCGTGGAACGCCAGCATCGTAGCCGAATATTTCCACTTCCACGGAGAGACCATCTCGACAGTGGGACTAGGAGCGGTGATCAGCGACGCAACCAATCGCGGCAACTTTCACGTTCTGCTTGCGGCGACCGTGGTGATGGCGCTCATGGTCGTCGCCATCAATCGGCTCGTCTGGCGACGGCTATACACACTCGCGTCGACGAAGTACAAATTGGAAGCCTAAATCTCACCGCAGAGGACGCTGAGGAACCAGAGGGTCTGTCGCTCTTTCCTCTTCGGCGTCCCCTGCGGTGCGAAGATAAAGGAAATTACTTCACTGCCGGTTCGGGCTGCGCCACCCGATGGCTTACTTTGAACACCATCTCGCGCTTCCCCAGATCGGCATCAACCACCACATGGTCGCCCTGCAAGATCTCGCCATCAAGAATCCTCATCGCCAGCGGATCCTGAATGAACCGCTGAATGGCCCGCTTCAAGGGACGAGCGCCATACGCAGGATCGTATCCTTCGGCGAAGATCAGCTCCTTCGCTTTATCCGTCAGCTCAATGCTGATCTTGCGGTCAGCCAGCAGCCGCCGCAGGTCTTCTAGCCGCAGATCGACTATCTTGGTCAACTGTTCCTTGCCCAGCGGATTGAAGATGATGATGTCGTCCACGCGGTTGAGGAACTCAGGCTTGAAGTGCGCCTGCAGCGCCTCCATCACCTTCCTGCGCGCCTCCCCCTGCCGATTCGCTTCATCCTTCTCGGCTGTCCACGTGCCGTTGAGGTTGACTTCCGTCGGCGGCACCAGGTAAGACGACCCGATGTTCGACGTCATGATCAGCACCGTGTTCTTGAAGTCCACAGTACGGCCCTGCCCATCGGTTAGGCGGCCATCATCCATCACCTGCAACAGAATGTTGAACACGTCCGGATGCGCCTTCTCGATTTCATCCAGCAGGATCACCGAGTACGGCCGGCGACGCACCGCTTCCGTAAGCTGTCCGCCCTCTTCGTAGCCCACATATCCCGGAGGCGCGCCAATCAGGCGTGAAACCGAATGCTTCTCCATGTACTCCGACATGTCGATACGAATCAGGTTATGCTCGTCGTCGAACAGGAACCCGGCAAGCGCTCGCGCTGTTTCGGTTTTACCCACTCCGGTCGGTCCGAGGAAGATGAACGATCCAATCGGCCGCTTCGGATCGCTGAGGCCTGCGCGTGAACGCCTCACCGCATTCGCTACTCGTTCCAGCGCTTCGTCCTGACCGATGACCCGATGGCGCAAACGCTCTTCCATCTCGATGAGCTTCTTGACTTCGCCCTCGAGCATCTTGGTGACGGGAATCCCGGTCCACTTGGAGACGATGCGCGCGATGTCCTCGTCGTCGACTTCTTCCTTCAGCATGCGCGAGCCGCTGGCACTCGTGTCCATCTGATTGCTCAGCTTGTCCAGTTCAGCCTGCGTGTTAGGCAGATCGCCGTATTGGATTTGCGAAGCGCGGGTGTAGTCGCCCGTACGCGTTGCGTTCTGCTGATCAATCTTGAGCTGTTCGATTTTCTCCTTCAGCTCGCGGATGCGGTTGATGCTCGACTTTTCCTGCTCCCACCGCGCCCGAAGGGCATTGATCTCCTCGCGAAGCTCAGCCAATTCTTTCTGGACGGTGGCCAGCCTTTCGCGAGAATTCGGATCATTCTCCCGCTCCAGCGCCTGCCGCTCGATTTCAAGTTGAGTGGCGTGACGCTGCATTTGATCAATCTCGGCCGGAACCGAGCTGATCTGCATGCTCAGGGCTGCGGCGGCTTCGTCGACAAGGTCAATAGCCTTGTCGGGCAGGAACCGATCGGTGATGTAGCGATTGGAAAGCGTTGCGGCCGCGACGATCGCCGAGTCCTTGATGCGAACGCCGTGATGAACCTCGTAGCGCTCCTTCAATCCACGAAGGATCGCAATCGTATCTTCGACTGTCGGCTCGCCCACAAAGACAATCTGGAAGCGGCGTTCCAGCGCGGCGTCTTTCTCGATGTACTTGCGGTACTCGTTGAGGGTAGTCGCGCCGATGCAACGCAGCTCGCCGCGAGCCAGCGGCGGCTTCAGCATATTCGAGGCGTCAATCGCGCCTTCGGCAGCACCGGCGCCAACTAGCGTATGCAACTCGTCGATGAAGAGAATGATTTGTCCCTGCGATTCCTCAATTTCTTTCAACACCGCCTTCAAGCGGTCTTCGAACTCGCCACGATACTTCGCGCCGGCGAGCATTGAACCCAGATCGAGCGCCACCAGCCGCTTGTTGCGTAGAACCTCGGGCACGTCGCCCGCGACAATGCGCTGCGCCAGTCCTTCGACGATGGCGGTCTTCCCCACGCCGGGCTCGCCAATCAGTACCGGATTGTTCTTGGTGCGCCGCGCCAAAACCTGTACCACGCGGCGAATTTCCTCATCGCGACCGATCACGGGATCGAGCTTCCCGCGACGCGCCTGCTCGGTCAGATCGCGCGCATAGCGCTCCAGAGCCTGGTACTTAGCTTCGGGATTCTGGTCGGTGACCCGCTGATTGCCGCGAACCGCCGTGAGGGCTTTGAGCACCGCATCGTAGCTGGCGCCGGCACGCGTCAGAATCGCCTGCGCCGGATCGCCCTTCTGTTTCGTCAATGCGAGCAACAGGTGCTCGGTCGAAACGTATTCATCTTTGAAATTGTCGGCTTCCCTGAAAGCCTGATCGAAGACGCGCTGAGCCGCGTTCGAAAGCGTGGGCTGTGCAGCCGAGCCTGAAACTTTCGGCAGCCGCTCGATCTCGCTCGTCGCCTCCGCCAACACCTGCTGCGGCTGCGCGCCAACGCGCTCGAGAACCGGAACGATGATGCCTTCCTGGTCGCTGACCAAAGCAGCGAGCAAGTGCACCGGTTGCAGTTCCGGATTGCCATTTTGCGAAGCAAGCTCGATTGCGCGCTGGATCGCCTCTTGCGTCTTTACTGTAGTTTTATCCCAACGAATTGCCATTTTGATCTCTTAGCCACCCTGCCTGGGCGGCGATGTAAATGATTTGATTCCTTTTCTTATCTTTCGTGCAAGAAATTGCGGGAGGCATTGAGCCTCCCGCCTTACTGACTTCTCCGGCCTGAGCCGGAGTTATGAAAATCCGAAAAGCGATTTACGCAGCTTTGCTGGTGCCCTTCGCTTCGATGGTCTTCTGCTGGCCGCCGCTGACGTTCACCTGGATCTGCTTCGGCTTGGCTTCCGCCTTTTTGGCCAGTGAGATCTTCAGCACGCCATTATCGTAGTTCGCATTCACCTTCTCGGCGTCGACCGTATTCGGCAACTGGAAGGTACGGACGAAGCTGCCATAGCGACGCTCAATCCGGTGGAAGTTTTCCTGCTTTTCTTCCTTCTCCAGCTTCCGCTCGCCGCGAACCGTTAAGGTGTTGTTCTCGATCCGGATGTCGAGATCCTTCTGATCGACTCCCGGGACTTCCAACTTCAGGGTGATGTTGTGCTCGTCTTCATAAACATCGACCGGCGGGATAAACGAACCCTGCTCCAGGCTCTCTTCGCGGTTACCACCCGAATATCCAACGTTGTCGCGGAACAGACGGTCCATACGCTCCTGCAGTTGGTTCAGTTCACGGAAAGGATCCCAACGGGTAATCATGGACGACATAGCTCAAATCCTCCTTCGAATTCTTGCCACTGCCTCATCAGTGGCCGTTAATATTTAGCGTGAGAGCATCATAAAATATGAGCGTGATGCTGTCAAGTAGTTGGATGCACATCCATCAAAACGAGTTTCAAGTTTGTTCGAGATCACGTATGCCTTTGTTTTCAGCGGCTTAGATCAGGATTGCGGCCCGCCGGGCAAGAACCTGGCGCGAAGATAGACCGCGTACGTCATTAGCTAAGAGGCTAGGCTTGTAGGATCAGGCACTTCAGATAGCTGGTCTCGGGCACCGTAAGAAGTACCGGATGATCCTGCGCCTGGCCACGTTTTTCAAGGATGCGCAGGGTGCGCCTCGAGTCTGCCGCAGCCGAGCGCAGGGTACTGACAAACTCGTCCTCGCTCACATGGTGCGAGCAAGTACAGGTCACTAGGATGCCCCCAGGCCTCAGCATGCGCATTGCGCGCAGGTTAATTTCCTTGTATCCACGAAGCGCTGCCGGTACGTCTTTCTTGCCCTTCGCGAACGCCGGTGGATCGAGAACGATGGTGTCGTACTGCCGGCCTGCTCCGGCGTAGTCCTTCAGCAAGTCGAAGGCATTCGCTTCCATCCACTCGATTTCCGGAGCTCCAGGGTTGAGCTTCTCGTTGGCCTCAGCTGTCTCGAGCGCTGCACGCGAGCTATCGACGGCAGTGACGCTGCTGCATGCTTTTGCGAGATGTAGTGCAAACCCGCCCTGATACGTAAAGACGTCGAGCGCTTCACCATGCCCATAGCGCGCGGCGGCTGCATAGTTCTCGCGCTGATCGAGGAAAGCGCCCGTCTTCTGGCCCGCACTGGCGTCGTACTGAAATCGGACGTCATTCATGGTGAAAGTCGTTGACGTCTTCTTGCCGAAAAGAGGCTGGTTCTCGCGTGGCGGCAATTGCTCCAGTTCGCGAATGCGTTCGTCGACGCGCTCGATGATCGATGCAGGCCTGATCTCTCCAACGAAGGCGTCGATCACGAGCTGGCGAATCTGTTCCTGATCCACTGCTTGAGTTAGAAACTGGACCGTCACCACATCGTTATAGCGGTCGGCAACGATGCCCGGCAGCTGGTCAGCTTCGCTGAAGACGAGCCGGCACGCGTCGCTGGTATGAACGAGAGTCCGGCGCAGCTCGATGGCCTTCATCAGGCGATCGCGGAGAAGCGGTATCAGCTGATCTGATTCGACCGGGCCGGGAGAAATCATCCGCAACGCGATCTGGGAGCTCGTGCTGTAGAAAGCGGTACCGAGCAGGTTTCCGCGCTCGTCCGCCACGCTCACCAGGGCACCAGGTTGCTCTGCCGCGGTCTCCATAACGTCACTGCGATAGACCCAGACGTGCCCGTGGCGTAAACGGGCGGCCGCGCGCTGGCTAATTGTCACGAGCGCGCTTGTAGTCTTGGGATGCGAAGCAGTCTTCAGTGTTGTTGTCCTGCCTGGAGTATGGTCAGCTGCTTACGGACGCTCTCGGCCTGAGGGCTGTCCGGCTTCTCTATCAAGAATAGCTGATATTGAGCAATGGCGGCCTCGGGACGGTTCTGCATTTGAAGCACCTTGCCGGCCATGATGTGCACTTCCGCGAATTGTTGGTGATTGGGTAGAGCATGGGTACGCTCAACGTCGATAAGAGCCTTGTCGTATTCCTTGTTCGCAAACTCCGCACCAGTAAGCAGGGCCAATGCTTCAGGCTGCGAGGGGGTCACGGCCAGAACTTTCTGCAGCAGGGACTCCGTTTCGGTATAGTTCTGGTCCTGCAGATCCATGCGTGCCAGGTTCACGTATGCCGGCGTGTACTTCTCGTCGACCTGGATGGATTTCGAGAACAGCTCTCTCGCCTTGGCGCGATTGTCGTTCTTGACCGCAATCACGCCGAGGTTGTCGTAGGCCCGCGCGTACTGAGGGTACTCCGCTGCAGCTTTTTCGAAATGCGCAGCGGCCTTCGCCATGTCGCCCTTGGAAAACGCCTCAAGGCCTTTGTTCATTTCCGCGCTTGCCTTCTTGGGAACATTCATTTCACTCACAGAAATGGTGGGTGCTGGCGGTGTGGATTCCCTGGTCTCTTTCTCATTCTCCGGCTGGACGTAAACGGTCTCCGTGTGTGCTTCTTCCAGCGGGATGATTTCGAAGTGCGGAGTGGTCACCGTCTTAATGCCCGCTCCGGAGACCCTCAGACCGTAGCTATTTCCGTTTGCCACTCGAACTTGCACGGGCTCCCCTCCGGTGACATGGACGGTCGCGATCGTCGTGCCTTGAGGCGAAAGCACCTCCACCTGCATTTGGCCCTCGACGCCCCGTTCGTCGTGCGTGACAATGCGAACCGATAGATCACAGTTTTCCCTCGACTGGGGCTGCGCGACCATGCAGGAGAGCAGCAGCAGCACGAAAACGTACGCGACGGACCGAGTCATGATTCCTCCGCTTTCGAATCGCTTCAGTGCAATCCAGCCTGGAGTTGAGCGACCTGTTTTTGAACCATCGGGGCGCGTGGACTGTTCGGGCTCTCTTTCAGGAACCGTTGATATTGCGCCAGGGCATCGTGCGGTCGCTTTTGCATTTCGTACACCTGTGCTGCAATCAGGTAAACATCGGTGAACTGTTCATGTTTGGGTAACTGCTGTACGCGCAGCGCGTCCGCGAGTGCCTTATCGTACTCTTTGTTCATGTACTCGGCGCTGGCGAGCAACGCAACCGCGTCCGGTACCGACGGATTCACGGACATGATCTTTTGCAGTAGTTTTTCGGCCTGCTGGTAATCCTTATCCTGAAAATCCATGCGGGCGAGATCTACATATCCTGGCAGAAATCGTTCATCCACACTGATCGATTTCGAGAACATCTCTCGCGCCTTCGCGCGGTCTCCCTCTTTGATCGCGATCACTCCCAGATTGGTGTAGGCGCGGGCGAATTGCGGATAAATCGTTGTCGCTTTTTCAAAATGTTCCTGCGCTTTTTTCAGATCCCCTTTGGCGAATGCCTCTGAGCCTTTCTGCAGTTCATCCCGCGCCTTGGAAGGAACGTTCATCTCGGTCAGCGAAACAGTGGGGGAACTCCCAGCGCCGTTATTTGGCTTGTTTTGCTGAGCGGTTTCTATCGTGTTCACGTTGACGGTTTCACTGCGACTATGTTCCCACTGCTCGATGTAGATAGCGTCAGAGGTTGTCGTTTCTATCCCTGGGCCAGAAACCCTTAATCTGAAGGTGGTGCCCGGCATCACCTGGAATTGAGCCGTATTCTCACCCATCACGTGAACCGCCATCATCGGCGTACCTTGGGGTGAGAGCAGTTCGACCTGCAACGGCGTATCCAAAGCGCGGTCCTGCGAATTGCGCACGCGAACCGTCACATCGCATGGAGTTTCACTCTGGCGTTGATGCTGGCCAACTGCAACAGAGACAAACGTGAACAACAAGGGGACGAACAGGAAACGACGCATCGGTTCCTCCTGCAGACTGAAACTACTTGGTAATCCGACTACAGGCCGATTACTGCTGAGCTGCCTTCATCTGAGCCAGCGTCTTGCGCACGGCAGGAACACGCAAGTCATTGGGGCTTTCCTGAACAAATGCGTTGTACTGGTCAATCGCCTGGTCGCGTTCGCTTTCAGCCATCAGGATCTGTGCCGCAAGCAGATGCACTTCTGAAAAAGCTTCGTGTCCGGGAATGGAATGGATACGCCGCACATTGGCTAACGCCTTCACGTTCTCTTTGTTCATGTACTCGGATGCCACCAGTAGCGCCAGCGCGTCAAGATTATCGGGAGCGATGGCCAGCGCCTTCGCTAACGTGCCTTCAGCTTCGGGATACTTATGCTCGGCAAACGATAATCTGGCGAGGTTGACGTAGCCGGGAACGAACTTCTCGTCGACTGCGACCGCCTTCGTGAAAGCGTCTTTTGCCTTCTGTTGCTTGCCCGTCTTTATGTAGAGCACGCCGAGATTGCTGTAGGCATTAGCGTAGTTCGGGTAATCTTCAATCGCTTTGTTGAAGCTCTCTTCGGCTTTCTTTTTATCACCACTGCTGAACGCGTCGACGCCCTTATCAAATTCCTTCTGCGCCTTCTCCGGAATCTTCAATGCCGTCGCAGAAACGGTGGCAGTGCTTCCGGGAGCCGCGGTTTGAGCTCCAGCGTCCGCATCCACTGCCGGTTGCACGCGAACGGTCTCTGTGTGCGCTCCTTCCAGGTCGATAATCTCAAACTCCGAGCCCTGGGTTTTCTGTATGCCTGTACCTTCGACCTCAACGTGGTAATAGCCGGCCGGCACTTGCTCGAACGTCGCACGCCCTCGCTCATCGGTGAAAGCCTCGGCCAGAAGTATCTCGCCGCGTTGATAGAGCCGCACGTGGATGCTTTTTCCGAGCGCTCGTTCATTCGCTAGTGCGACATACACCGTGAGCGATGCTCTTGTCGTTGTATTTTTAGCGTTTACTTGTGCGAGGGAGGTAAGGTTCGCGGCCAGGGTGAGGAGAACGGCAAATACGATGCTACGCATTTCGGCCTCCCGCAGAGTGCGATGCGCTACCGGGCGGCTGCGTCTGCCTCTGGGAGGGGGGCGACCGCCCGTGGCTGTTCGTTTACCAGGTCGGGCTCGACTGTCGGTACAAAAAACAGAATCCGGTTGCAGGAGTCGCACATGATGATCCGCTCATTCGTCATCACATCGCTATAGACCTGCGGCCGCAGCTTCACCTGACAGCCCGAACACATATGGTCCCTAGCTTCCGCGATTGCGCTACCCCGAAATGTCAGAACTCTGTCATAGTGCCGTAAAATGTCGGCGCTGACGCCGCCGCGATACTCGTTGCGCTTCGCATTCCACTCGGCCAGAGCCTTCTCATCTTCAGCGGTTTTCGCTCTTGCTTCCGCCTTTTCCTTTTCGATTTCCGCCGTGTGCGCCTTCAGTTCGCTCTCGGCTCGCTTCAGATCGTGGTTGCGATCATCCGCATCGAGCATGGTTTCCAGGATCTTGTCCTCGAAGCCGGATATCCCTTTCTCGGCGAACTCGACTTCTGTCCCCAGCGCCCGGTATTCCTGATTGGTTTTGACCGCCAGCATCTGATCCCGGTACTTGGAAATTTTCTGTCGCAAATTCTGGATTTCGCCTTCATACTTCCGGCGGTTGGTCTCGTCCTCTTTCAGAGCGGCCTTCGCTTTTTCCAACTGGGCCTTGGATCCGGCGAGCCGTTCCTCTATTACTGCGACCCGCTTGGGCAAAGCAGCTATTTCGGCTTTCAGACGAGCTATTTCGGAGTCGGCGTGCTGCAGTTCGATGAGATTTGCTAGGTCGGAGTTCATGAGGGAACTGACAATCAGTTAGCTGAATTTTAGCACGCGAACCCAGCTCAGGCCTTTTGCATGCACCAGAAATGCTGCAGCCTCTAGGTAGTTTCGCTGATTGAGGGCACGACTAAGGGTGTCTACGATGTCCGAAATGGTATTCGAACTAGCGCGCTTAATGATGGGCCTGATGATGGCCTACTTCCATCAGCAGATCGCCGACTTCATCCTTGAACACGAGCGCGTGCTGATCATTGCCTTCCGCCAGCGGGGCATTCCCGTGCCAGTTCTCTCGCGCCAGGCGGCCTATAACATCTACTTCAGCCTGGGCATCTTCGTTGTAGTGTTGGAGCTCTTCCGTATCTGGATGATGTTGCACCGGTAGCGATCACCCGACCAGCACCGCCCCGCCGTTCACATTGAAAATCTCGCCGCTGATGAACCCTGCATGTTCCGTGCACAGGAACAGAATTGGCGCGGCAATCTCTTCCGGCTTACCCACTCGACCCATGGGAATCGTAGCTCTGATTTCCGCACCGGCCTCCGGCTTCGCCAGTGTCGCTGCCGACATGTCCGTCTCGACCCAACCCGGGGCCACGCAATTCGCGCGGATATTGTATTTCAGCAACTCCGATGAGAGGGACTTCGTCATGCTGATGATGGCGCCCTTTGAGGCCGAGTAATCGATGTGAAAAGCCTCCCCGCGCTGGCCGGAAGTCGAACTGACCAGCACGATGTAACCACCCTTCTTCTTCAACTCGGGCAGGGAGTATTTCACTAATCCGAAGACGGCATCGAGGTTGATCGCCAAAGTCTTGCGCCAGTGCTCGGGCGTCATCTCGTCGACGCCGATGTCTTCTTCCGGCCATATCCCGTGATTGGCGACCAGGATGTCCAGCTTGCCGAAGCGGTCCACGGCAGCCTGGACCGGCTTGGCGGCGCTCTCGACGGAGTTCAACTCGCACTGCACGGCGAAGCAGCGGTCTCCGCCACACTCTTTCACCAATCGTTCTGCGGCTGCTTGCGCTTTTTCGTATGTGAAAACGACTTTCGCGCCGGCTGCCACGAATAACCGAACCGTCGCCGCTCCAATACCGCGCGACCCACCGGAGATCAGGGCGACGCGCCCCTCCACGGACATCAATACGCCTTTTTGCGAGCTCATATCAGCAGCAACCTACCAGAAGGATCACCGTTTTTCCATCGGCAGAGATCCTGATCGGCTTGGGACTAGTAAAAATGCGAATAGGTGAGAACTCGAGCATGTCTTATCTTGAACCTGCAGGAAGACGGAGAGAGTGCTCATGAGGCAATCAAAATCGCTATTCGCAGTTTTCATGCTTGCCTGTTTCGCTTCGGCCGTTCCCTGCACCCTCGCGCAGAAGGTCAAGGTCACGTACGACAAGAACGAGAATTTCTCGCAATTGAAGACCTATGCCTGGGTAAGCGGAACGCCGGTTGCAGCACCTCAATGGAATACGCTGATTCGGGACAACATCGACTCGCATCTGCAGGAGAAAGGCCTGCGCGAGGTCTCCGATCCCAAAACCGCTGACCTGCTGGTCAATTATCATGCCGCCGTGAACACGGATCTCGCGCTGAATCAGGCCACCGATCCCACTTACGCCATGTACGGCGGCCAGCCATTGCCGGGCGATACACCGTTTTCAACCGGAACCATTGCTCCGCCGGTAGCATTCACCGTACAGAAGGGGACGTTGGCCGTTCACTTGTTTGACCGTCAACAGCACAAGCTGATCTGGGTTGGAACTGCCAAAGGCGCAGTCGCCGATACCACCAAGAAAAAGATGAAGCAGGTCGACAAGATCATGACGGAAATGTTCAAGAAGTACCCCGCCACCTAGCAACTCGCATTCAATAAAGCACTTCGTTCCGCCCTGAAACGGCCCTATCGACCCTGCTCTCGGTTGGCGCGAAACTGCTGTTTACACATTGGTTTCGTTAAAGAACAAGATCGAAGGTCCATGAGCCTTGCGTGCTGGACGTCTCCCCGCCAAATTGCTATGTTCCCCTTCAGCAATTCACCGTTTCCAAGAACTGTTGTCGGAGTGAGGCTGATGAATTCTCGATTCGCAAACTATTTGTCATTGATCCTGACTGTTGTGCTGGTTCTTGCCGGCGCACGATCGTACGCACAAGTTTTCAACTGCTCGTCGAACGATGGGCGACAGCAAGAGTGCCAGATTCCCGAACACGGCAACCCTCACGATCTTCGGCTGGTACGGCAGTACAGCCGGCAACCATGTATTGAGAACCAGACATGGGGCAGGCATGGCAATCGGGTGTGGGTCGACCAGGGCTGCCGTGCTGATTTCGCCATTGGGCGAGGAGATGACGACGATCGACACCATGATGGCGACGGCGACGCCTATCGCGATCATGACCGCGACCACCGGGACAGACCTGACTGGGACCGGCAACCGGCCTACTACTCCGGCCAGTTCCGCGATGGACATAGCTATTGCTCGTCAAATCCGGGATCGGGCGTTATTTATTGCCAGAGCGGCGGCGCCTTCAAGTATGCGAATCCTCTTCGTGTGAGCGATGCCTGCGTGATGAATCGTACGTGGGGCACCTCGCAATATGGACTCTGGGTCGCGAACGGCTGCGCCGGCGAATGGGAGATTAAGAGAGAGGGTGGCGATCAGCGCGCCAGCAACTTCGACGGCGATGACCACCACACCGGACCCGGGTGGGACAGGCAGCCCGCGTACTACGCCGGCAACTTCCGCGACGGCCACAGCCATTGCTCAGCACAGGGCCCGGGGCGGACTTATTGCCAGAGCGGCGGCGCTTTCAGATATGCCAATCCACTGAATGTGAACGGAGCATGCGTCCAGAATCGGACATGGGGCGTATCTCAATACGGATTGTGGGTGACGAACGGCTGCGCAGGCGAATGGGAGATTAAGAGATAGGAATCAGCGAACACGATTTCGGCTTGGCGAAGTTACGCGGGATGGGAAGCCTTCAGGTCCGACTGAGCTCTGAGTTTCTATTCCAGCTGTCTTCGCCGAGTCGAGACTAGGTGTATTTCGGTGTCGCAGCAGCATCTTTGTCGTTTTGCGCTTCCTCCTCGCAATTCAAAGAGGCAAGATACTGCGAGAGAACTTCTCTGGAGTGATCTGACAGGAAGAGAAATTCTAATCCGATGCCAACTCCGGGATCGCATGTCCTGACGGCCGCGTCACAGTCCACCACGTGATCTCCAATCCAGAGTCGAACCCAAAACCGTCTGTTGAGAGGCCAGATGAGCATGGTCTCGAAGTAGAATCCGGAAAGGCTCAGATCGGCAGTCTGACCTCGAATTCCATATTTCTGATGTGACTGCCTGATTTCGACCGGCAGCCCCGTTTTTGATCTTGGGTGACGACGCTTTTCAGTTTGTGAGTCCGTCACGCTCTTTTCCCCCTCGGTAACTTGCTTTGTTCGCTTGCGCGAAGCCGCCGAAGCGCTTCCGTGATTGAGGACCAATGCTCATCAATCGCAGCGCCTTGGATCGTAAATTTTTCAAGGGCAATGCCAATCATGGTTGCCCCACCGGCGCCTTCGCTCACGGCCCGCACCACCGTGCCGACGCAAAAGATGGTTGCCGGCGACCGCGGAACACGGATCTGCAACTCGAGCCGCGCACCCCGCTTGGGACAAAATGTTGAATGGAGGCCGATGCCTTCGCGACTTACGTCGCGTACGAGTCCAAGGTGGCGGACACCGTCAACGTCGATCGTAACCGGAGCCGTCCACAAAAGATGCGGTGAGCGACGCTCCTTCACATACCTCTGAGCGCCGACGATGTCCGCATCAGAATTTTTGATTTGCTGTCGCAAAACTCGCTCCCAGCAGGCATTTTCGAGCAGGCAGCCCGACTCAAGAGTACCGTTTTCCCCGAGCCGCTCCCATAACCATCGCATTCCGCTACGTTACTTTCGTGTTTGGGAGGTGCGCAGCAACAAGCGTGCCGCAATTCGGCTTGTTAGGGTAACGACCGCCTGCGCAGGAGAATGGGAGATCGAAGAGATAGCAGAGGACGGGCACCGGCAGGTCGGTCAGTACAGATGTTGTGTTTCACTTCCTTAGGGCAGGTACTTTTTCCGTCATCAGCTGCCGTAAGGAGCTAACCTCATCCGCCGCAATCGCCCGTTTCGGTATTGTGTGAAACAGAACGCCAGACTCCACAATTACGAACAATGTGTCTGTCTCGATAATCTTGGCTATTCCGGGCCAGTCCATTCGAGACTCCGCGTTCGGCATTCCGCATCGGAAGCCCGTCTCATCAAATTTGTACCAAACCTCTGTAGCCAGCATGCGGGCAAATTGAAGATTCACGGTGGCACGCTGTGAAATTTGGCTAAGAAAGAAGAGGAGACTGACTAGAAGCACAATGATAAGAGACACAGGCGACAGTTCGCCGCCAGGCCTGTATGCCACTCCTGTCAATGTCAATCCGAACAGCAGTCCGAACTGCGCCCATCCAGTCCATCTGATCTTCTTGGGCAGATTTCGAACGGCAAGCCTATGCCCTTTGACGAACTCATCACGTCGCAACACGAAGTGCGTCTCGACCAATGTCTGTGATGGCACGGCTGACAGGTTACCATTCGGGAGCGAATGCCACGTAATTCTATGAGTGAACGTCAGCGGCGGCGATAACGCTTTGATCGCCCCTTGTTTCGCTGATTGTTGCGATTACTGCCTCGCTTTTCCCAGCCCCGCCTCGCTCCCGGATGCCGTCTTCTCGCCAAAGCCTCGTTTCCGTCCGGCCCGGGATCATTCAATACCTCAGGTGCGGGTAGCCGTTCTCTGCGCGAGCGCACAAGCATCGCAGCAAGTTCTTCGGGAGTTCGCTGTTCGAGCAGGATTCGTCCCGCAGCCAGATCTTCTTCTGCCGGAGTTTCCGCCATGCTCACGATTTCTCGCACGAGCATCTCTTCATCACGTGCGCGAATAGCATCGGCAGAAGGAGCAGGCGACCAGGTTGCTTTGATCTTCGCCCCCGCCAGCAATCGCTCGGCCACGCGGCGGTGCTGCGCGGGCACCAGCATCACGGACAATCCTTTGCGGCCCGCCCGTCCTGTACGGCCGCTGCGGTGCAGCAGTGCCTCCCGGTTCTGAGGTAAATCCGCGTGGATCACCAACCCGAGGTCAGGCATGTCGAGACCTCGCGCAGCGACATCCGTCGCGACGCACACGCGGGCACGCCCGTCACGCAATGCCTGCAGCGCGTTTGTCCGCTCGTGCTGCTTCAGTTCGCCGGATAGTGCGACCGCAGAGAACCCGCGTTCCTGCAGGTTGGCGTGCAGGTGGCGTACCGCTTCGCGGGTTGAGCAGAACACAAGAGCGCCTTGCGCATCGAAATAGCGCAGCGAGTTCACTACTGCATGTTCACTGTCGCGAGCGCGAATGGGAAACGCCCGATACTCGATATCCCGGTGAGGCTCATTCTCACGCGACAGCGCAAGACGGAGAGCATTCCGCTGATAACGCTTCGCCAGACCCAGTATGGCTTTCGGCAGCGTTGCCGAAAACAACAGCGTGCGGCGATCCGCTGGCGTGGCGTCAAGCAGCGCCTCGAGTTCTTCCCGAAAACCGAGGTCGAGCATTTCATCGGCCTCATCAAGCACCACCGCTCGGATCTGTGACAAATCCAAGTGTTCCTGATCGAGGTGGTCAGCCAACCTGCCCGGTGTACCGACTAGGATGTGGGCACCCTGCGCGAGCAGCCGTTGCTCACGGCGGATGTCCATCCCTCCGACAGCCGACACGACACGCGCACCCGTGTCAGCAAACAACCATTGCAGTTCACGTTGTACCTGTAACGCCAGCTCGCGCGTGGGCGCAACCACCAGCGCTAATGGCCGCTGCGCCTGGGCAAACCGCTCACCGTCGCCGAGGAGCATCGGCGCCAAGGCAAGGCCATAGGCAACGGTCTTCCCCGAACCAGTCTGCGCCGACACCAGCAGATCGCGATTGGCCGCTTCCGGACGAAGCACAGCTTGTTGCACCGGTGTCGGCTCGTTGTAGTTTCGTGCGGCAAGCGCACGAAGCAGGCTGGGGTGAGTTCCAGAGAAGGCCATAAATTCTGCTCCATACCGTCAGCAAAACTGAGCGCCGCAAAACTGCTGGGCGCGGGAGTAGCGCATCGCAAAGTCGGAGGTACATCCCAACGATACAAGGCTTCACGGAAGTTTTGTTTATGAAGATGCCGCAAGCGACTGGTAACGCGAGAGGCTGACTGGCGCGCGCCGCCCATTCAAGCCTTCTGTTCGCTTCAGTCGGGTTTCGCTCATCTTGGCGGGGATCTCCGTCGCGATCTGTGTGCAGTTCCTGGAACCAGACAAGTCCGGAAGCAACGCTATGCAATTGGGAGCGCGTCCAACAGATTCGTCGTCGCACTTCTCGCTTACTCCAGCTGCTGTGCTCGGAGCAACTATGAGCACGGCAATCGCCGCCACTCACCTCCAGCGGAAACCGGAACTCCTGGGACACGGTATTTATCGTGAGCACTGTATCGCGGAATTGGAGTCGTCAATGAACAGCGTACAAATCGAACAGAAGACCTATGAGATGCCCCCGCGGGAGGGGTTCAGCGTCGCACATTTCCTCACCGTCGCCGACATGGACCGATCCGCTCGCTTCTACGAAACCGTCTTCGGCGGTCGCGTTCTGAGCAGAGGGGACGGCAAGGGCGCGCCTGTGTACATTCAGATCGCGAATTCGTGGCTCCTTCTCAACGTCGGCGGAGGGCCGACCCCCGACAAGCCGACCGTAACGCTCAGCGTCCCCGACCCCGATAAGATCAGCGGCTTTATGAATATCCGCGTTGCGGATATTCAGGCGTGCTACGAATTATGGAAAAGTCGAGGAGCCGAATTCATCACGGAACCGATCCCCAAGTACGGCGAGATTCGCTGCTACATCCGCGATCCTGACGGTTACATTATCGAAGTCGGACAGAGCACCGACCTCACGTACGGTTAATGCTCGGCCCGGATTGGAGTCAGATTTACATTCACATTTCGTGACGCCGCTGGCGCTGGCATTCGTCTCCGCGAGTCGTCGCAAACTTGTCAAGCCCTCCTCACGTCCAATTTGCTCGCATACCGATGAAAATGCGAAAAATATAAATTTCACGAAAGTGTCTGGAAGCTCCCCCTGAATTTGTCACAATTAAAATAGGAGCCAAAACGCGGGACGCACCAGGCAATGCGTTCTCTTGCCGAGAGCTGAGAGCCGCCAGCAATCAGTCTGGCAACTGACAACTGACAAGCTGAAAGCCGACAGCTGATTTTGATTGGTCGGCTTTAGCAGATGATTTCAGAACTCTGCTTAAGATTGCCGGTAAATTTCGAACGGAGTGAGCTCCACGAACTCGATGTGGCCGTCCCTAGATCCCGACGGCTCCTACCTTCGACGCGGGAACACGCGTACTCCAGAGATCGTGCCACTGCAGCAGGACGTCTGCAAACAGGATGGCAAATGCGAGACTCACCCACACAACGGTTTCGACCGCTGCCGCGCCGAGATGGCCCCATCCGGTTACATCAAGTACCACGCGAGCACCAAGAAAGACCAGTGGCCCCACAAAAAAACTGCGGACCATCCACTGACGGTGCTGCTGAACTTTGCCGCGGAGAATAAAGATGAAGGCGATCCCGGTGGTGAGCATCCACAAAG
>CAZBCQ010000060.1:0-21900 GCA_964490255.1 uncultured Terriglobales bacterium
GGCCGGATTTCGGCGAAAGCTGCCGCGCGTGCTGCGAACACCGCTTCGTAGACTTGGCGCAATGAGCTGTCGATTTCTCCAAGTACGTAGGTGCGCGTGATGTCGGTCCAGTACCCGTTCACCTGCGAATTCGCATGGACCAGCACAGACTCACGCGTGCGAACCCTTCGCAATCCCGTACTCGCGAAAGCGCCCGAAGCCTTCGCCGCATTCGGGCCGGACATGCACCAGGCAAAGCCATCCGCACGCTGCACGCCTTCGTGCTTCAGTCCAATTTCGCTGAAGCCCGAGCGAAACCAAGATGCAATCTCCGCTTCCGTTTGAGTCTCGCCGAGTAAATCGCGTCCACGCCCGAACGCTTCGCCCGCAACTGCGCAGGCGAGCCGGATACATTCCACTTCGTATGTGGTCTTGACTGCGCGTAACGCGCTCAGCATCCGGTCGGCGGGGCTTAATGGTGACGATGGAACCACATCGTGAAGAATGCCGACAATGCTTCCCTCAAAGAAATACATACCGCAGTAATACGCGGGTTCGGCAGCGGCTTCGAATTCGTAGCCCAGCTGCGCACACTGCAGTTTCATGTCGTGGAGCGCCTTGCGCAGCGGCTCGCGCACGGTTTCCGCCGCATCCGCTAAGCGATCGAGCGGCTCCGGCTGGTAGTTCCTTATCTCGTCAGCCCAACTCATCGAAGCGAGTTCAGCTTCGTCTTCTGGAACGATGAGCAGCAGTCCACCATCGCGCCTGGCAACGGCAGCACTCATTCCAACGACTGGCCGGTAGCCTGTGAGCATCAGGACGTTGCTGGGCAGCGTGCAAACCACGCCAGCCAGTTCGTTCTGCGTGAGCGCGGCACGGACGCGCTCCATGCGATGTTGGCCATTTCGTTTGAGTCGCTCTTGATCCTGCATAAGGTCAGCTAGCACTCTGATGTGGGTTGTCGCACTGGGCCAGGGCGGACCTTAACTAGATGCTCTATGCCTCCCTTGATGGCTCAAAAAAAGGGAGCCCGATTGGGCTCCCTGTAGTGAGGAGGATAAGACCTAGAACGTGACTTTCGCTCCTAGCTGCACGTTCCGACGCTCGTCGTAGGGATTTCCAAATCCGCCTTTCTGTTCCTCGACGAACGTAGCACCGTTTACATCCTGTAGCGACCCGTTCACGTAATAGTTGTGATGGTTGAGAATGTTAAAGAACTCGCCGCGAAGCTGGAGAGCCACGTTCTCTTTGACCTTGATGTTCTTGTAGACACCTGCAGTAAAGTTCCACCAGTTAGGTCCGCGAAAAGCATTTCGACTCGTCATTGTGGAGGGATACCTGCAGGGGGCAAGCGCTCCGGAACCCGGAGTTGTGCATGACGGCCCGAAGTCGGAGATACCTAGCAGCGGATTGATGTCGTTCGGGTTGCCGGTCCCAAGCGCGGTGCCGTCCGCGGCGAGCGGAAGTTGGAGCGCGTTGAAGACGTTCGGTCCCACCGCAATCGGACTGGCAGTCACACTACGGTTTGTGAGGCCAGTTCCCGGATCCCAACGTGGAATCTGCTGGGCCGCATTCGTGCTATCCCAGATGGTAAATGGCGTGCCCGTCCGCGCCTCGAAGATAGGAGCGATCTGCCACCCTCCGGCAATCCGACCCAGGAATCCCTTCTGGTCGCGGAACGTGGGCACATTCCAGACGCCGCTGACAACCACCCGATGACGGATGTCGTAATCCGATGGACCTCGATCCAATGCCGGGTTATAGGGATCCAGGTAACCGAGATTGAAGTTGTTGTTGTTTTCGCTGAAGGTGGTGCTGATGTTATCGATGGAATGGGAGTACGTGTAGTTGACGTTCAGGTCCAGACCATGGTTCATGAGGTTCGTGGTACGTAGTGAAACAATCCCCGCGTTGTAATAGGAAAAGCCGCTCTTGCCGCGTTGGTTGATGTTCGAGTATTGGTTGTTCAAGCGCGGAAGGTCGGCGACATTCGTCTCTCCCAGGTATATCGACCCCGCTCCAGCCTGGTTCGCATTCGCAATCGAATAGAGGTGAAGTCCACGCGAACCCGAGTATCCGAGTTCGAGGACAGTGTTTCTCGCAACTTCCCGCTCCGCTGACAAGCTGTACAAGTAGGTGTAGGCAGTTTGGATATTCTGATCAATGGCGCGCAAGCTGGTATTCGGCAGTGGAACGCTTCCGGTTGAGCCGCCAAGTGGCCCAAGGTTGTTACTCGTCAGCGGAACTGTCGTGAACCCAGGCTGGCCGCTGAAGATAGAGACTACAGCGTAGTTCGGCGGATTCTGAATCACGTTAAAGGTAACGTTTCCGAAATTGCGCTCGTACGCCATCCCAAACCCACCGCGCAGGCTCGTCTTCCCATCTCCGAAGACGTCCAGGGCGAAGCCGACGCGCGGAGCAAAGTTGTTGTAATCAGGGTTCCAAAGGCACTTGCAGCTGATAGGTGCATTCGGCGTTGTGGCCACAAAGCCGTTGGCAACCCGCTGAAAGATGTTGGCGCCGGGTCCGAAGTAGAAGTTCGAGTCGAGATTAGGATTCTTGTTGTGCTGAACTCCGTAATACTCCCAGCGGAGGCCAAGGTTGAGGGTGAAACGCGGCGTTACCTTCCAGCTATCCTGCGCAAAGGCATTGCCGTCGTTGTAACGATTGCTGCGCGAGAAATCGGGAGGTCCGACCGGCAGATTCAGGGTGCAATCGGGCGTCACCACTCGAGTCCCATTCACCGTGTGGCAAGGGAATTTGCCTTGCGGATAGGAGGCCCCCTGGAACTGGTACAAATTACCCGCCATCAAATTAGCCAATGCACCTGATGTGTTACCGTTTTTGGCGAGTGACTCCACCGCAGATTCGTACGCACCAAATACGCGATTATCTCGTGTGTAGATATAACCTCCACCGAACTTAAGGCTGTGTGCTCCTTTTACCCATGTGATGTCACCGTTGCCCTCGGACACGTTTTGCGGTCCGCCAAAGGGGATGGCATTGCCCGGGCTGAAAGGCAAGTATCCGGGAAGTGCGATGGGATTCCCGCTAACAAAAGCTTCCGTGAGCGGAAAAAAGTACAGGCTGGGAACGACGCCTTGTGTTCCCAACGGTTGTTGATTGTTCAGGCGGTTGAAGATGCCCTTCAGAGACATAACCACGTTTGACCTGAACACATGAGTCACTGACATCATCACGTTTTGATTGAAGAGTGTTTGTCCGGTATTGAAGCCGGCGTAAGGTGACTGACTATTCGTTCCCGCGAAATCGTTCTCGCTGTAAAGCGTGTACCGGCCGAAGAGCGTAGTTTTATCGCTGACCGTGTAGTCGACACGACCGACCAGGTTATACGTGCTCTGCGGAAATCCACCGCCTGAATCCGCCGCAACCACATAGTTCACTTGCTGTAATGCCGGGATGCCCCCCAACGTTGTGACTACAGGACCGGGAGTGACGCCCGCGGCAAACGTGCCGAATTGACTGAAGAACTGTTGTGTATTCGGGGCCGAAGCAGCAATCAATTCGGGTGTCGGGACGACATTAATCTGTCGTGCGGTCCCTCGAACCAGCGTGCCTTCGCCAGATCCAAAGAAGAAGAGTTTGTTCTTCTTGATGGGTCCGCCCAGTGCCATTCCAAACTGGTTGCGTGTAAAGCGTCCTTTCGGCACGTGGTTCGCGTCATTGTTGTAGGTGTTTGCCGCAAAAGTGGAAAGGCGACTGAACTCATAGAAGGAACCATGGAGATTATTCGTCCCCGACTTGGTGGCAACATTCACGATTCCGCCGGTAGCGCGTCCATATTCAGCGGTGAAATCGCTGTTGACCAGGCGGAATTCCTGGACGGAATCGAGCGGCACCTGTTGCCCCAGGCCGGCGGTGAAGAGATCCACGTTTTGTCCGCCATCGAGGAGAATGTCAGTGCTGGCCTCACGCTGGCCATTGATGTTCACACCAACTCCGCGCAGGTTTACGGGACCACCGCTACGATTCTGAGCATCGGTAGGCGATACGTTGCCGCTGGTTGATGCCAGATCGTAGGGATTACGTGTGACGGTGGGGAGCTGGACGATCTCCTGTGAGTTCACCACGGTCGACATCTGTTGGTTTTCGGTGTTGACCGCTACGCCGCCTGCACCCACAACTTCCACCGTCGTGCTGCTCCCCGCTGGAGTGAGCTGCGCATCCAAGGTTGGAAATCCGCCCACACTGACTTGAATTTGCGACGTGAACGTACCGAACCCTGCTTTTTCTACCGTCACTTCATAGCGACTGGGAGGAAGACTCGGTACGGAATAGGTCCCATTACCCGCAGTCGTTGTGGTCCTGGTTGCGCCAGTCCCGAGATTCTTCGCGGTAACCGCAGCGCCAGGCACAACTGCACCGCTTTGATCAGTTACTGTGCCGGAAAGCTGGCCATTTTCAGCTTGCGGCCACAGTGCGACGGAACCCATCAACAGCAACAGACAAAGGATTCCAACGTAACAGAATGTTCTTGCTCTCATAAACGCCCCCACTGCACGGTCGGCTACTCACGCCCGACACCCACAGATTCATCGGCGTACGAGGCACGTAGCGCGCCAAATACTCTGCGCTGAGTAGTTTCGAGTTAGTGGAGTCTCAGGCCAGCTCGGTCCTGATATTGGAAGGGTCCAGAGAAGCACGATTCGAAGTACCGTAGGTAGGTGGGATCAGTAGCACGATTGTGGCTTTGGTCCGTTGATGGAATGGTTCGGAATGTGACGCTGTTCGTTGCGGCAAAAAGCCGCCGTGGGACGGCGGCTTGAGATCAAGACCAGAACCGAGCTTCAGTGACCGCCCGGATTTCCTGTGACTCCGCGGGTGAGGTAGTCGGTAAGGCTGAGCACGAACAGGATGCTCATCCAGAAAAAGCCGGCAAACAAAACCACCGCGGTGATTTTGTAATCCTCGTAACGCAGGTGCATGAAGAACAGAAGCACCAGCAGCGCCTTGGCTGCGGCGATGCCCAGTGCGACCACGGTGCTCCAGTCGCCAAGATTAATGGTGGACAGGAACGCGGTGAGCACCATGAGTGACATCAATGCGGCCCAGACGATGAAGTATGTTTTGCGAGGTACGATGTGCTCTTTCATGGCCTCATCCGTGTTTATGTGCAATCAGGTAGAGCAAAGGATAAAGGAAGATCCACACCAGATCGACGAAGTGCCAGTACAAGCCGGAGACGTGCACCGGGTTGTGGTACTCCGCCGTGTAGCGTCCTCTTAAAGCGAAAAATGCAATGATCGAAAGCAGCACCATGCCGATGATCACGTGCAGCGCGTGCAGGCCGGTCATCACGAAATAGATGAAGAAGAAAAGTTGGGCAGCGTTGACGTCATCACCGCGCAACGTACTCGTATCCATGTGCCACCAGTGGCCAGGGAATGAGCCTTCCACCCAGTGGTTGTGATACTCCACGCCTTTGATTCCAAGGAAACCCAGCCCCATTACGACCGTGATGATCAGCAGTATGGCCGTGATCTTGGTGTGTCCTAGTTGCGCTGCGTGGACCGAGAGCGCCACCGTCAAGCTGCTGCACAGCAGGATGACGGTATTGAACGTGCCGAGCCAGAACTCCATGTGCTCGCTGCCGAATTCGAACGCACCCGGATGCAGCAAGCGGTAGATCAGGTAGGCCGCGAACAGTCCCCCGAAGAACATGATTTCGGTGACCAGGAACAGCCACATCCCCAGATTTGAGGATTCGCGCTGCTGCTCCATGTTGGCGAAATGATGTTGCAGCGAGTGCTGCGCAACGACTTCAGTGCTACTGGCCAACGGGTACCTCCTGTGGCAGTTCGTCGTAGTTGTACGCTTCCCATGTCACTACCGGCGTCTCTTCAAAGTTGTACGTAGGGGGAGGAGAAGCAGTGGTCCACTCCAATCCGGCAGCTTCCCACGGATTCGGTCCGGCAATGGCTCCGTAGCGCAAGGACCAGAGCAGATAAACCAGGGGAAGCAGATACCCAAGCGCAAGGATCGATGCTCCGGCCGTCGAAAGCACGTTCAGGACCTGGAACTCTGGAGCGTACGCGTGATAGCGACGCGGCATGCCGACATATCCGAGAATGAACTGCGGCAGGAACGTGAGATTGAATCCGGCGAACACCAGGCCAGCGGCGATTCTGCCCCACGCTTCCGGATACATTCGCCCGGTAATCTTCGGCCACCAGAAGTGGATTCCGGCCAGGTACGCCATCACCGCGCCACCGACCATGATGAAATGGAAGTGCGCCACCACGAAATAAGTATCGGTAACGTGCACGTCGATGCCAAGGCTGGAGAGGAAGAGTCCCGTCATTCCGCCCATCGTAAACAGACCGATGAAGCCGAAGGCGTAGAGCATCGGCGTGTACAGGTAGATCCGGCCCTTGAACATGGTCGCGGTCCAGTTAAAGACCTTGATCGCGGACGGAACAGCGACAAAGTAGCTCAGGATCGAAAAGATGAGCGCTGCGTAAACCGAGATTCCGGCAACGAACATGTGGTGCGCCCAGACGAGGAATCCGAGGACTGCGATTCCGATCGACGCGAGCGCAACGAAGTTGTAACCGAAGATACGCTTGCGTGAGAAGCAGGTGATCACTTCCGACATCACCGCCATACTCGGCAAAATCATGATGTAGACGGCGGGATGCGAGTAGAACCAGAACAGGTGCTGGAAGAGGACGGGATCGCCACCAACCTTCGGATCAAAGATTCCGATATGGAAGAGTCGCTCCAGTGCGACCAGCGCAAGCGTAATTGCCAGCACCGGCGTCCCTAGTACCTGGATGACCGACGTCGCGTAGTGACTCCAGCAGAAGAGCGGCAAGCGCGTCCACGTCATTCCCGGCGCACGCATGCGGTGCAACGTCACGATGAAATTCAGGCCCGTGAGGATCGAAGAGAATCCGTTCACGAAAACCGCAAGGCCCGCGATCACCACATTTGTATTCGAGTACGTGGTGCTGAACGGCGGATAAAAGGTCCAGCCGGTGTCCACGCCACCATTCAGGATCACGTACAGCATCATCAGCGCGGACACAGTGTAGATGTACCAGCTCAGCAGGTTGATACGCGGGAACGCGAGGTCTTTCGCGCCGATCATCATCGGGATCAGGAAATTCCCGAGCACCGCCGGAATCGATGGGATAAGAAAGAAGAACACCATCACGATTCCGTGCATGCTGAACATCTTGTTGTATGTGTCGGACGTCATCAGATCGCCGGCCGGAGTCAGCAACTCCAGGCGGATCATGGTGGCGAAGAATCCGCCGATAAAGAACATCAGCGTGATCGAGACCAGATACAGGAGCGCGATGCGCTTGTGATCCGTTGTCAGCAGCCAGGACTTCAGCCCATAGCCTGCATTCAGGTAATTTTCCCGTTCGGTCGTTGTTGCCGCTGTAGCCATAATTACTGCACCTATTTTGTTCCCGATGTGGCGACGCGGCCTGGGACTGCTGGCCGGTTGCTCACTGGTTCACGTTGTTCGGGTTGCGACAGAGATTTGACGTAGGCGATCAGCGACAGCAATTGTTCTTCGCTGACGATGCCCTGGAACGTCGGCATAATCGGCTGGAACCCAGCAACCACCTTCGCTCCGGGACTCAAGATCGATTCGCGTACGTAGTTGTCATCGGCAGTCACGGTACGTCCGTCATCCAGCAGCACCGGCTTTCCGTAAACACCCGAAAGATTCGGTCCGCGGCCCTGCGTGTCAAAACGATGGCAATTCGAACAACCAAGTTCCTGGAAGAGTTTCTGCCCAGTCGAAGCCATCGTGCCTTCGCCGGTGCCGCCCATCAACCAGGTTTCATAGGCGGCGGGCTCCATCACCACTACTTCGCCGATCATGCCCGAGTGCTGCGTTCCGCAATATTCCGCGCAGAACAAGTGATACGTTCCCGGGCGAATTGCATGGAACCACGTGCTCGTATAACGTCCCGGAAGTACGTCCTGCTTGATGCGGAAAGCCGGGACAAAAAAGCTGTGGATCACGTCCTGCGAAACCATCGTCATGCGTACGTCGCGTCCCACGGGGACATGCAAAGTATTGATTTCGCGAACGCCTTCCGGATGCTGAAACTTCCACATCCATTGTTTGCCGACCGCGTAAATCTCCATGGAGTTCGCTGGTGGCCTCGACTCGTTCACATAAATGAGAGCGCCCCAGACGAACATCACCATGAAGATGCCGAAGGGGATGAGCGTCCACGTGGCTTCCAGAACGTAAGAGCCTTCGATCTGCGTAGCAGGCCGGTCGTCGTTCTGTTTGGCGCGATAACGGACGGCGAACAAAATGAGCAGAGCAAAAACCAGGAGCGTGAAGAATCCCGTAACCGCGAGAAGGAAGATGAACAGCCAGTCTACGTTCCCGGCACCAGACGACGCTTGCACCGGCCATAGCGGCACATCGTGGAAAAACATGCTAAGCCTTTCCTCCCCGGTCAGATCCGCCGTCTTGGTTCTGCGGCCCCAAGCGGAACATGACGATCAAGAAACCTCCCAGCACAACAATCGTGATTACGCCTGCCACCTGAAGCACTCGCGAGACTACCGCGCCGTACTTTCCAGTGCGCGGATCGTAGTGGTAGCAGTAGAGCAATACCTGGTCGACTACGTTTCCAATCTTGTTCTGCGATGATTGCACCAGCGCCAGGCGAAGATCCTTGGGCGCGTATTCCACGCCATAGAGATACTGCGCAATCTTTCCTTCCGGCGTGATCACCATGATGGCCGCCGCATGCGCAAACTGCTTGGTGTCTTCATCCCACGCGTACTTGAAGCCCACAGCATCGGTCAGAGCTTGTATGGACGGCTGTTCTCCCGTCAGGAAGTGCCAGCCCTGGTCGGCTCCCGGACGTCCATAGCGGGTGATCATGGTCCGTTTCTTTGCTGCCGCAAGCGGCGGACCCTCGCGTGGATCAAAGCTCACGGTGACGACGTCGAAATCTTTGCCGATGTCGAACTTCAAAGTCGAGAACACGCTCGACATGCCGTTCATCACTTCGCCGCACAACATGGGGCACTCGTAATACACCATGCTGAGTACCACCGGACGCTTTCCGAAGTAGTCGCCCAGCTTCACCAGTTTTCCGGTGTCATCACGGAAAACCAGATCCAGCGGCAGTTGCTGGTTCAACTTCTGCTCAATACCTACGCGCTTCAGGATCGTAGGCGGAGGCTGCGTGGTACCACTGGTCGCGGCGCCCGTCATTCCCTGTCCGTAAGCGACTGTAGCCGCCAACCCGATCGTGATTGCGATCGCCAGACTGCGCGGCTTGAAACTGCTCAATTTCACTGCTTCTTCCTTTCTACTGCTCGGTCCCTATTTGCTTTCGTTCTAGTGATTCACCAGCGATCCAGCGCCGCCGCCTTCTCCTGGCACGCTTCCATTACCATCGCCGAAGGCTGCAATCTGGGCGTTCTGCTGCTGTCGTACCGGCAGTCCCTTTTGCGCGACCTGATCGATAGCCTGCTGAATTGGAACTCGAACTACGCCGTTGGTCTTATCCACCCAGCTATAACTATTGAGGATCTCTTCGTTTTCCGCCTTCAACTTGTTCATGTCGGCGACGTCATCCACCTGCAAGGCTGGCTTAGGAAACCGCAATGACGGATCACCACTCACCGGCATCGCGTATGGCTGACCGTAAAGCTGCGACGTGCCCGCGGTCGGAACATTGTTTTCAACTGTCATCTTGTTGTAGAAGCGCAGCATTCCCCACACCAGGATCTCGATGAGGATTCCCGAGATCGCCAGCACGATCAGGAACACGACGATTCCTCGTGCACCCAAGTCACGCGATTCGTAATTGATCCCCGGATTAGCGGGTAAGCCGCCGGCGTGATTACTCATATTGTTGTTCCTGTAGCTCAGATAAGGTGACTGGCAGACGCGAATCGTACAGGGTCAGGATCGGACGGCCCATGTAGTTGCGGCAGAAAAACACCAGCCACAGCGAGACCATGAAGACTGGAATCATTGCATCCAGCCAGCTGTAGTGGAAGTAGGAATGGAACTGCGGCTCGATCTGCCAGAACAGATCGAAATAGCGCATGAACATCAGCAACACAGCAATCCAAACCAGCTTCCGAACGTTCTTCTTCAGGCTCTGCGAAAGCAACAGTGAGAACGGAACTCCGAAGTGGAAGAGCCAGAGCACCGCGAATCCGTACTGCCATCCACCATGGAGCCGCGGCAGGTACCAGCGGATTTCTTCCGGCAGGTTACCCGCCCAGATGATCAGCCATTGCGAGAAACTCAGGTAAGCCCAGAGCATCACGAACGCGAAGGTCAGCTTCCCGATGTCGTGGAAAAACTTCCGGTTCATCAGCGTCTCCATCGGCTCGTACTCCACGAGGAAGCGCCCCAACACGATGCACAGAGAAAAGGCCAGTAGACCCTGTCCTACGATTTGGATCAGCGAGTACACCGTCGACGGCCAACCCGGAATCATGGACATGAACCAGTCGACCGTGGCGAACGTCGCCGTGTAGAAGTACACCACCATGCCCGCGCCGCTAGCGCCTGCAAATAGGCGTCCCATGAAGCGCGAAGGCGGATCGTCGAGCCGTGCCGACCAGCGACTCAAGAAGAAGACCAGGATTCCCCAGGCAACGAAGTAGAGCACGGCACGGAATATGAAGAGTTGCAAATTGAGGTAGTGCTCACTCAGATTGTGCAACATCCCTTCGTGCATGTTTTCCGGATGCATCCACGCGTAGAGCACCTTTGCCCCGATCACCACCGGGATAAAGTACAGCGCGACGAGCCACAGGTTCTTCATCGCTGCTTCGAGAATGCGCCGGATCGGCATGCCCCACTGGCCGCCGCTTAGATACCACAACATCAGCACAGCAAGCGGGCCGGTCGTCAGACCCCAGCTATACGCGAATCCAAGGAGCCAGGAGTGGAACGCTTCATTGGGCTCGATGATGAACCCAACGATGGTTCCGATGCCGGCCAATACCGCCACAACCAAAGCTCTGCTCTGCACCGTGCGGATGAACGCAGGGGCCTTTGTCTCCAGGTTTTCCACCGCAACGTTGGTGCTCACGGCTGCTTCCTCTCTATTCCTTGTTCACCCGCCGGCGTAGTTGCGCCACTCCCGGGCGTTCCGGACGGAGGGTTAATCACAGCAGGGATCTGCTGTCCCGCAGGAACGCTGGCCTGGGTTGCACGCTGGCTGAACTGCAATGCGCGGATATACGCGGCGATCTTCCAGCGGTCGGTCGGCGTGACTTGCGCGGCGTAGTCCGGCATCGCTCCAAAGCCATTGGTCATGACGTCGTAGAAATGGCCGAGCGGAGCATTCAGCAACTTTGGATCGTGAAACGATGGAGGCCGCCGGTACCCGCGCTGCACAATCATGCCGTTGCCGTCGCCCACTCGCGAATGGCAAGGACTGCAATAGATATTGAACCGCTGCTCGCCGCGCTCCAGCACTTCCTTGGTGGCGGGGAACGGCAACTCGTCACCGGGTTTCCCCGCCGCAACCATACCGGTGTAGTAATACGAATCGTCACGCGCTTCGCCGCGGGCCACCGTGCCCGGAATCAGCGGACGCGACGCTCTTCCATCTTCGAAGAAGTCGCTCTGGCGCAGCGGTTTCACCTTGGGCTGCACCTGCATATCGAGGCGGAAGCCGCAACCAAAGAGCACAATCGTGCTGCCCACCAACAGGCAACCGCTCAATAGTCTTTTCCGGAGATGCGCGCTAATAGGGCACCTCCGTCACTGTGCGGGACCCGAGTTGTGCAAGAAAATTCCGGGTACTGTTCATGTCAAAATGCGGATCGGCCGACTCGATGCACAGAAAGAAGCGATCGCGCGATGCCGCTGCAAACTCAGGAACGTTGAACACCGGGTGGTACGGCATCGGCAATCCATTTAGCGCGAGCATTCCGAATCCGGCTGATAGTCCACCAAAAAGAATGGTCAGTTCGAAAGTCACGATGATGAACGAGGGCCAGGAGT
This sequence comes from uncultured Terriglobales bacterium, assembly GCA_964490255.1. Classification (GTDB taxonomy): domain Bacteria; phylum Acidobacteriota; class Terriglobia; order Terriglobales; family Acidobacteriaceae; genus JAJPJE01. The sequence continues at coordinate 11,966 of CAZBCQ010000060.1, forward strand.
GAAATGGCTTCCCGGCCACGTTCAGCGGATATGCGATTACGTTGATCCAGTACTGAAGCACGTAAGCCGTGAGCATTCCCAACAGGCCGCCGATCAGGCAGACCAATGCGACCTGGTCCTTGTGAAATCCGATCGCTTCACTGAGTCCCTTCACCGGAAACGGACTGTACGCATCCATCTTGCGATAGCCGGCGTCATGGGCGCGGGTGGCAGCCACTACGATGTCGGTCGGCGTATCGAACTCCGCCATCAGTCCATAGACCCGAGGCTCGTTCATTGCGACTCCGCCTCCCTCAACGCTTCCGCCTTCACGTGGGCTGACGGCAGCAAATCTCGCATTTCAAAGATCGAAATCATAGGCAACACACGGATGAACAATGCAAATGCCAGGAAGAAGAAGCCCAGCGTGCCGAAGAACGTAATCCAGTCCCACCTTGTCGGAACGTAAATGCCCCAGCTTGAAACCAGGAAATCGTGCGAGAGGCTGAGCACCACGATTACGAATCGCTCCAACCACATGGCGATGAGCACGACTACTGAAACCAGGAAAAGCAGAACCGGACTCGTCCTGATCTTCTTGATCCAGAGCACGTTTACGAAGCCGACGTTGATCGCGATCAGCGTCCAGTAAGCTGCAGCGTAGTAACCATGCTGGCGCCAGAAGAACTGCGTCTTCTCATAAATGTTCGGGCTGTACCAGGCGAAGAAGGCCTCCATCACATAGCCGTAAGCGACGATCAGACCGGTACCGAGCATCAGCTTGGCGCAGTTCTCCAGATGCCAATCGGTGATCATGTCCTTCAGGTTGTAGATGGAGCGGATCGGGATCGCCAGGACCAGCACCATGGCAAATCCGGAATAGATGGCGCCTGCCACGAAATACGGCGGGAAGAAGGTGCTGTGCCATCCCGGAACGATGCCGATGGTGAAGTCGAAGCTCACTACGGTATGCACAGAGAGCACAAGTGGCGTCGCCAGGCCGCCAAGCAGCAGGTACGCCTTTTCATAACGGTGCCAGTGCCGCGCTGAACCGCGCCAACCGAGCGCCAGCATTCCGTAGATCATCTTCGCGAACATGTTGTGAGCGCGATCGCGCATGGTTGCGAGATCGGGCACCAGGCCGATGTACCAGTACACCAGCGAAATCGTGAAGTACGTCGAGACCGCGAACACGTCCCACACCAGCGGACTGCGGAACTGCGGCCAGTAATTCATCGTGTTCGGATAAGGAAACAGCCAGTACGCCAGCCATGGACGGCCCATGTGCAGCACCGGGAACATACCGGCGCACATCACGGCGAACAGCGTCATAGCTTCCGCGAAACGGTTAATGGAGTTTCGCCACGACTGCCGCAACAGCAACAGAATGGCTGAAATGAGGGTTCCGGCGTGACCGATACCGACCCACCAGACGAAGTTGACGATGGCGAATCCCCAACCGATGGGAATGTTCACGCCCCAGATACCGACGCCCTGATAGAACAGGTACGTCACTGCCATTCCTAAGCCGCCGACCAGAAGAGCCCCGATGCCGACTACGGCGAACCACAATAGCGGTGTCTGGGTCGTCAGCACGATCGAGCTGATCTTGTCCGTGATCGTCCCAAAGGTATGTCCCTGGGTGATCATCGGCGTGTTCACGGGCGCCTGGAGTTCTTGTGTCTGTCTCTGGTCCATTACAGATTCTGCTCCGGCTGGGTTTCAGGTAATTCGGGGTTCGGATTCAGAACCGCCGCCAGATGTGTGGTTCGCGGTCGCGTGTTGAGTTCTTCCAGAACTCCGTAACTCCGAGGGTTCTTCTTGAGTTGTGCCACCCGGCTTTTCGGATCGTTGATATCGCCAAATATTATGGCGGTGGTCGGGCACACCTGCTGGCACGCCGTCAAAATCTCGCCATCAGCTACTCTGCGGTCCTGCTCTTCCGCCCTGATTCGACCCTGGGTTATGCGCTGCACGCAGTAAGTGCACTTTTCCATCACACCGCGGCTGCGGACGCTCACATCAGGGTTGCGCATCATCTTGTACTGCGGAGTATTCCAGTCCTGGAACAGCAGGAAGTTGAAGCGGCGCACCTTGTAAGGACAGTTATTTGAGCAATACCGGGTACCCACGCAGCGGTTGTAGATCATGTCGTTCAGACCTTCGCTGCTGTGTACCGTGGCGCCCACTGGACAAACAAGTTCGCACGGCGCGTTCTCGCATTGCATGCAAGGCAGGGGCTCGAAATACATCCGTGGACTCGAAGCATCGCCCTGGTAGTAGCCGTCCACCCGAAGCCAGTGCATGTGCCGCCCGCGCAATGTCTGCTCTTTGCCGACTACCGGTATGTTGTTTTCCGCCTGGCACGCGATGATGCAGGCGTTGCAGCCAACACAACTGTTGAGGTCAATCGACATGCCCCACGCGTACGAAGCGTATTCAAACGGCGGAGCAAGCGTCTCTTCCTCCTTTGGAGCCTCAGTTTCGCGGTGAGCGAAACCCGGATCTTCTTTGTATGTCGCGAGCGTCGCGGCGCGCACCTGATTGCGGCCTTCGATGTTCTGGTATCCCTGGATCGAAGCCAGCAGGTAAGTCTCGCCGGTTTTCGTCGGCTTCAGATCGCCCGCATAGTACGGCTCGTCCGTGAACCAGAGAGAGTAAGCATTGGAACCACGTCCGGTTCCCGTCTGCCCAGCGCGAAGACGCCCGTAACCAAGGAACATCGTGATGACGTCATCGGGCTGTCCCGGCTGGACCCACGCGGCTACAGTCAACTTGCGCCCGCGATGCTCTAACTGAAGCACATCCGCATCCTGCCCTGCTTTGATCCCGAGCTTCTTCGCGGTGTTCGGACTTACCCACGCCGGAGCGTCCCACGTAAGCTTGGTCAGCGGCTTCGGCAACTCCTGCAGCCAGCCATTGTTGGCGTAGCGCCCATCGTAAATATGCGGATCGCGACGGATCGTGAGTTCGTAGCCTTGCACCACCGGAGTCGGAGTTCCGAAGTCGCTGCGCGCCTGCACCGTCTTCGGTGTGAATTCCGTGCCTGCGATAAATCCGTCATGAACCGAACGCCGCCAGAAGGCTTCGAAGTCTGCGCCATGAAACTGCGTCTGCCAATACGCGCGGACGAGATCGTAGCTAGCCAAATCCGGCTGGCCATTCAGCACCGTAAGAACTTCGTGCGCGCTGTGGCCGCCGTACAGCGGTGAGATCAGTGGCTGAACAATGCTCACTGCTCCATTGGCTGCGCGCGCATCACTCCACTCCTCGAGGAAGTGCGTTCCTGCAACCACCCAATCGCAGGCGACGGCGGTCTCGTTGGAGTACATCCCCTGATAAACCTTCAACGGAACGCGCGAAAGAATTGAAGCAAGGTCGGTGTCCACGGGAACCGTGTAAACCGGATTGCCGCCGAGGATCAGCAGGAACTCCACACTTCCCGCATTGATGTCCTTGACCAATTCCTGCAGCGACGCATTCTCGTTGACCCAGTTCGCCGCGATCGGGTCGGTATAGACAACCGTGTTACCCACTGCACCAATCGCCTGGTTGATCGCGTGCGCCAGCGCGTGCACAACTCCGGGCTGCTCTTCACCGGGGATCACAACCGCACTCCCGTGATGAGACTGCAATTCCTTAACGATGGCGCCCAACATTTGCTCGTGCTCGCCGTGAACACTTCCGCCGGCATTCACACCCAAGCGGGTGGCCAGCGCGCGCGCGTATTGCTCGACCTCGGACGGCCTGACACCTATCCGGTGATCCGCCTTGAAACCAGTCGGTGTCGGTACGCTCTCAATCGCGTACATGCGGCTCATCGGCTTATCGGCAGTCGGGTGGCGACGCGACACCCAATCCGCGGCGTACATCGTGAACCCCGGATAGCCGGCGAAAAGGAAGTTGGCGTCGAGCGTCACGATCACATCAGCGTTCTGCAGCCGATATCGCGCCTCGACCGGCTGGCCGAAGGCCATCTGCGCACCCTGGAACGCGCCGTCCCGATTGACGGCCTCCCACTGGTGCCACTTCATTTTCGGAAATTTCTGCTGCAAGGTTCGGAGTTGCGCGGCCAAAGTCGGAGAAGAAACCGTTGGCGTCAGAATTCGCAATCCAGCGCCGCCAGTCGCCCTCTGCGTTGCCAGGGGACCTTGCATCGCGCCAATAAAGGACGGCCACGACCGAATTTGCCCCAGGTACTCGTTGGTCTGTAGACGATCCGGATCATAGGCTTGCAGCAGCGAGCCTTGCGAATAGATGTCGCTTGCTCCGCGGCTTACAGGGTGCTCTGGATTGCCTTCGATCTTTGTCGGACGTCCTTCGTAGCTGCGAACCAGCAGCGGCAATCCATAGCCGCCGAGCGTCATCGCGCTCGCGTAAAACATCGGACGGCCCGGAATCAGCTCTTCCGGTTGGCGAACATAGGGCACAAGGGCCTGCGTCGGCATCTTCGTACAGCCGCTCAGCCCCGCTAACGCCAGCGACGCGCTCATCAGTTTCAGAAAACCACGGCGCGAAACGTCGTCGCCGATCCATTCACCGGCCTGGCGCGGAAATTCCCGGTGCAGCAACTCCTCGAACTCCGGAGTGTTCGCCAGTTCTTCCAGGCTGCGCCAGTACTGCGGCCCTTTCGCCGCACTCAATTTTTCCTGGACATCCTTCAACTCCAGCCGCTTACCGTTGGAGTTCGGATCGTCCGTATTGATCTGTATGAGTTCCATCGTCTCCGTCTTATCGAAACCGCCGGATTACCGGTGGCAAGTGTTGCAACTCATGATGTCGTAGGGTGTACGCACGTGATACTTACTGTTCAGGTAGCCGCCCAGCGCCGCTTGATCCGTGAACGTTTTCCCGTCCATTGCGAGAGGCTTTTGCGGGGTCGGTTGTTCGTAGCGCATGTTGAACACTTCTGACCGGGGCCGCAGAAACTTCTCTGGCGCACGATGGCAGTTCAGGCAGAACTCCATTTGCAGCGTGTTCGCCGCATACATCAGGGGCATACGATCGACCGGGCCATGGCAGTCGTTACAGCCCACGCCCTTACTGATGTGAATGCTGTGGTCGAAGTAGACGTAATCCGGAACTGCATTGACCCTGGTCCAGACCAGCGAACGTCCGGAACGGAAACTCTCCCGCACCGGCTCCAGCATGGGAGCGTTGGTCCAGATCTGCGCATGGCAATTCATGCAGGTCTTGGTCGGCGGAATTCCGGCAAAACCCGAGGTTTCCACGGAGGTGTGACAGTAGCGGCAGTCGATTCCCAGGCCACCCACGTGGTGCTGGTGGCTGAAAGGTACCGGCTGAACCCGCGTCACACCCCGCCAGCTGTAATAAGGAGACCGCTGCAGCTCCGCTGCTGCAAACAACAATCCCGATACCAGCACTACCGCGAGAATAATCGTGATACGAGAAAGTGAATTTGTGCTGCGATGAAAGATCTGGGGCATTTCCTAAGCCAATCTGTTGGGAGCAGGAAGACACGAAAACGACCGGCTCCACCCTCCTGTTCCGGTTGAACCACGTTCAAAATCACAGCGTCGTGTGATCTTCATCACGGAAACGGGTGATTGTAACAGGTCTGCCGCTCAATTTGCTCACACCATTTTTAGAAAAACATTCCACACTGTCCCAAGTTGGAACGCTTCGTGAATTCACGTGCTCCGCGCAGCTTTTCAGAGCGCGATTCTTCCAAGTTGTCACGATGCCGAGCAGAAAATTTTTCGCTCGCACTCAGTTTTCTCTCGATGACTCGCCTCGCCGACAAATTTGACTGGCTAGAGAACTGGGTTTTCGCGTGAAGCATCCTAACCAAAAGGACCGTGGGCTTCGAACTGCTCGATCAAAACCGCGTTTTTCTGAGCGGGACAGCAACGGCTCGCTCGCACCTGTAGGGCAAGGCCCACCAGACTTGCCACTAAAATTCAATGGGGAGTAAGCATGACGGCTTCCGATGTGCTCGTTGAAATATTGATCGACTGGGGTGTGGAATACGTATTTGGTCTTCCCGGCGATGGGATTAACGGTGTGATGGAATCGCTGCGCACGCACAAAGACAAAATCAAATTCATTCAGGTCAGGCATGAGGAAGCAGCGGCATTCATGGCTTGCGGCTACGCCAAGGTCACAGGAAAGCTCGGAGTATGCCTGGCGACCTCGGGTCCAGGCGCGATTCACCTGCTCAACGGACTCTACGACGCGAAAATGGACGGCCAACCAGTGCTTGCGATCACCGGCTTGCAGTTCAGCGATCTGATCGGCACCCACACTCAGCAGGACGTCGAGCTCGACAAATTGTTTATCGACGTAGCGCACTACAACGAACGCGTCATGAACGCTGCGCACATGGAAAATGTAGCCGAGCTGGCCTGCCGCGTGGCGCTTGCCTACCACTGCGTGACGCACATCACCATTCCGGTTGACGTACAGGACGAGAAATTGCGCTCCTCAGAACGCTCGAAGCGGAATGTGCCGCATCACGCGAGTTCCGATGTGTTTGCCCGTTCAGCGAGGCTGCCCAATGAAGAGGACGTGCGGCGCGCGGCAGAGGTCCTGAATGACGGGAAGAAGGTCTTCATCCTGGCAGGACAGGGCGCTCTCCACGCCACCGACGAACTAGAGCAACTGGCGGAAACTCTGGCAGCGCCCATCGCGAAGGCATTGCTGGGCAAAGCAGCGGTTCCGGACAACAGTCCATACACGACGGGGCCCATCGGCCTGCTTGGAACGAAGCCGTCACAGGAGGCCGCTGAAGAGTGCGACACCTTCCTGATGGTCGGCACGTCTTTCCCTTACATCGAGTTCATGCCTAAGCCAGGCAAAGCCCGCGGAGTGCAGATTGATCGCGATCCCACGCGGATCGCGCTACGTTTTCCGGTCGAAGTTGGCTTGGTTGGCGATAGCAAGAGATCGCTGCAAGCACTGCTCCCACATTTGAAGAAGAAACAAGATCGCAGTTTTCTGAAGAAGGCTCAGGATGGAATGAAGGAATGGTGGGAGTGGATGGATCGGTTGGCGAGCAGCACCGACATGCCAATGAAGCCGCAGGTGGTCGCCGCTGAGTTAGGTAAGCGCATGCGTGACGACGCCATCACCACTTGCGATAGCGGCACCATCGCGACCTGGTGGGCTCGCCACATTCCGGCACGGCGCGGACAGATTCACACGCTTTCTGGAAATCTGGCGACCATGGCGCCCGGTTTACCCTACGCCATCGGCGCACAGATCGCGTATCCCAATCGGCAGGTCGTGGCGTTTGTAGGTGATGGCGGCTTCAGCATGCTGATGGCCGATTTCGTCACCGCAGTGAAATACAAGCTGCCGATTAAAGTGGTGATCATCAAGAACAACTACCTGGGCCAGATCAAGTGGGAGCAGATGGTCTTCCTGGGGAACCCTGAATACGAAGTTCAACTGCACCCGATCGACTTCTCCGCATTCGCACATGCTTGCGGAGGAATTGGTTATCGTCTTGAGCGTCCGCAAGAGGCCGGCAGCATGATGGAGCAATTCCTGAACGCGCCGGGGCCGGCAATTCTCGAAGCAGTTGTCGATTCGAACACCGCTCCATTGCCCGGCAAAGTGAAGGCAGAGCAGGCGCTACGCTTTGCGGAATCGATTGCGCGCGGGGAGCCCGATGCGCGCGACATCATTAAGGACGCGTTCAAGGATAAAGCGAGAGAGTTGATTTAGACCCTCAGACAAAGTGTCATTCTTGACGGCGGTCATGGCGAGCGCAGCGAGCCATCTATGTATTTGGCCCTTGAAAATCCAGAGATAGTTCGCTGCGCTCACTATGACTTCGAGAATCGGGAAGCTTCTGTGGCACTACACGCTGTGGAGCCCGACCGCTATGTCAGCGCCACTCTCGCGTTCACTAGGTCTTCTTCCAAGTCCACCTTGATCCCAAACCCCAAACGTGTGCAGATCGCCCGCATCTCGCGATTAATGCCCAGCATGGTGGAATGCACGTACTTCAATTTTTCTTCTTTCGCGATCAGCATCAGTCGCCGCACTAATTCCGTGCCCAGTCCCTGATGCTGGAAGTCATCGCGAATCAGAACGGCTACTTCCGCGTCTTCGCGACCATGCAGTTTGCTCAGACGTCCGACGCCAATGACTGAAACGCCCCTCTCGGGATCGTTGTACTCGGCCACCAGCGCCATTTCGCGGTCATAGTCGATAAAGCAGATTCGTGTGAGGCGCTCGTGCGAAATGCGTTGCGTGAACTTCAGCGGCTGAAAGTATCGAAGATAGACGGTCCGATCGGAAAGCCGGGCATGGAACTCGATCATGAGCGGCTCATCTTCCGGACGGATGGGCCGAATGGTGATTTCGGCCCCGTTCTTCATCGTCCATTTTTCAACATGCTGAGCTGGGTAAGGCCGTATGGCAGGACGCGGCAATTGCTGCTCGTCCATGTCGCGACTATGCAGCACGATGCGCGCATCGAGCGCCATCATCGCTTGGGGCGAGGCCAGCAGCGGATTAATATCGATTTCCTTGATCCACGGCTGCTCGACGACAAGGTTGCTGAACCGCACCAGCAGGTCGTCAACCTGACCGAGATTGAGTCCGTCAGTCTCCGCGGCGTTTTCCAGTGCGCCGAACACGCGCGTCTGTTCCATCATGCGCCGCGCCAGCGTGGTATTCAGTGGCGGCAGCGCCAGGGCGCGATCCTTGAAGACCTCCACCATGCGCCCGCCTGCTCCGAAAAGCAGTACCGGACCAAACTGTGGATCGATGCTGCTGCCCAGGATCAACTCGATCCCATCTAGCGCGACCATGGGCTGAACCGAAACGCCTTCGAAATGGCCTTCACCCGCGCGATTCCGCACTGATGCTTCAATCGCATGGAACGCCATCTTCACGGCTTTGCCATCGCGCAGATTCAACCGCACGCCGCCCACCTTCGATTTGTGCGTGATAGTCGACGAATGTAGCTTCAGGACCACGGGATATCCGAGGTCGTGCGCGCACTTCGCAGCTTCCTCCGCAGTGTGTGCGGTCCGCGTTTCGACAACCGGAATGCCATACGCCGCGAGCACCTGCTTCGATTCGGTTTCGGTGAGCAACGTTCGGCCTGTATCACGCACCGACTTCAGCAGACGTTCAGCTTCCAACCGGTTCGGGCGTGTCTCTGCATCGGGCCGCAGCACGGGAGTTTCATACAGCCCCTTCAGGTTGTAGGAATACCTCCACATGTACGTGAACGCACGAGCCGCAGTGTCAGGGAACTGAAACGTGGGAATGCCGGCGCGATTGAGAATTTCATTCGCCGCAGCAACTTCGGCTCCACCCATGAAGCACGAGAGCACCGGCTTGCCTGTCGAATGCGCGTACGGCTTCAGCAACTCCGCCGTATGCGTCGGCTCCGTGATTCCCTGGGGAGCAGTGAGCACCAGCACTCCATCACAATTCGGGTCTTTCGCTGCGACCTCCAGCGCCTTCGCGTAGCGGTCGGGAGTTGCGTCGCCGAGAATGTCGATCGGATTCCCGTGGCTCCAGTGCGGCGGCAGGAATGTGTTCAGAGCCGCGACACTTTCGGGAGCAAATTCTGCCAGCTTTCCCCCATTGCTTACCAGGCCGTCGGTGGCCAGCACACCGGGGCCACCTGCGTTGGTCAAGATAGCCAGTCGCGGCCCACGCGGGCGCGGTTGTTTCGACAGCACCTCCGACATGTAGAAGATGTCGGCAATATTGTTCACCCTTAGCACGCCCGAACGTCGGAACGCCGCCTCCAAAACCTCATCGCTGCCGGAGAGTGCGCCGGTATGTGATGCCGCAGCCTTCGCAGCTTCCTCAGAGCGGCCCGCCTTGATCACGATAATCGGCTTGGTGAGCGAAACTTCTCTGGCTGCCGACAGAAATGATCGCGCATTGCCGATCGTTTCCATGTAAATGACAATGCTCTGCGTCCGTGGATCATTCCCTAGATAGTCGATCAGGTCGCCCCAACC
>CAZBCQ010000061.1:0-11446 GCA_964490255.1 uncultured Terriglobales bacterium
CAGTGATAGCAGTCTTGATCGCAGTCGTGGCGGTTGGAAACGTTTTCGCGCAATCGTTGGGCGATGTAGCCCGTCAGCAGAAAAGCAATCCTGCACAGTCGAAACCGGACGCCCCCAAAAAAGTCATCACGGAAGACGATCTTCCCTCCCAAGGAGCCATCTCGACCGGCAGCAACGACTCGAATAAGACGGATACGTCAAAGCAAGATAAACACGCCGACTCCGCGGCCGAAAAACTCGAATCAGCTGATCACTTCAAAAAGGCGATCGCAGCCCAGAAGCACAATGTCGACCAGTTCCAGAAAGCGCTGGACAATCTGAACGCCTCTATTCATTTTGTGGACGCAAACGAGTACTGGGACGGCGTGCAGCATAACGAGCGCCAGATTCAGAAGCAGAAAGAAGCGGAGCGCATGCAAAAGCAGCTCGATGAAGAGAAATCCAAGCTGCAGGACATGCAGGAAGAAGCGCGCAAGGCTGGGTTCGGCAGCGCGGTCTACGAATAATCAGTAACGAAATCCCAGAGCCTGCGAAAGAAACTCAACCATTGGACTGATCTGCTGGCACGCCTTGGTGAACTCCTTCATAAACTTCGGACCGCACACCTGCGCTTCCGAAAATTCCACGAGCGCGATGAAGTCCTTGCGCTTCAAGTCCCCGATCAGCGGATGATCTGCTGCAAATCCACGCGGTGGACGCGATAACACCTCACCATCGAGCGTCAGCTTTGCGGCAGCTTTCGTCCATCGCTCTGGCTTTGCGATAATCGCCTGCCGAATGGTGTTCAGTTGCTTCGATTCAGGCCTCCACGATCCACCGGCAAGGAAGTACTGACCAGGCTCCAGGTGAAAGTAGAAGCCCGGCGCGTGCACGTCTTTCTTCTCGGCGGCATGCCGGAACTGAATGCCGATATGCGTTTTGTGAGGCTGCTTGTTCTCGCTGAAACGAATGTCGCGATAGATGCGAAACAGTGACCCGCCGTTCGGACGTGGATCGGCAACGATCTGCGAACTGATGCTGTGCAATGGCTCGGCAGCATCCGTAATGAAGCGCAAACAAGGATCGCGAACCACTGACTCGAATCGCGACTTATTCTTGGCGAACCACTCGCGCCGGTTATTGCGCTTCAACTGCTTAAGAAAATCGAAGAAGTCCGAGTTGAAGTAGGGATCCATCTCTCTTCCTCAGCGGCGAACCGACTCGAAATCGGGCACTGGTGTTCGTGGCTGCAGATGGCGCTGGCGCGCCGCTTCCAGAAAACGCTCGAAGATCGCGCGCGACGACGGCTCTTCGTCGAACGTGCGCTCCGGATGCCACTGGATCCCAAGAACAAAGTGGTCGGGCGAAGTGGATTCCACGGCTTCGATGACACCATCGTCCGAGCGAGCCACAACGTGAAGACCATCCCCGGAGTTCTCAATCGCCTGATGATGGCTCGAGTTCACCCAGCCTTCTTCGGCTTCCCATACGGGCGAGAGAATATGCGCGAGTAATGAATCGGGTTCCAGCTGAACCATGTGCGCACGCTGCACGGCACGACCTTGCGAATGATTCTCGACATGCTGAACCAGCGTGCCGGTGCGCCAGACATTCAGCGTCTGCACGCCATAGCAGATGCCGAGAACCGGCTTGCGCATGTTGTAGGCGTCCTGCAAGAGCAATTCGTCCGCATTGTCGCGCTGCGGATCGGCAGTAGCTGTCTCGGGATCGCGCACGGCGCCATATTTCTCGGGATCTACGTCGGCCGGGCTGCCGGGCAGCAGCACGCCATCGCAGGTCATGGCGATTCTGGTGATGTCTGCGTTGCTCAACGCCAGATCGATCGGTACCGGTTCGCCGCCCGACATCTCGATCGCACAAAGATATTGTGGCAAAGCGCGCTGGTTGTACTCGGGCTTTTGGGAATGTGGATGGGGAATTGCGATCCGGGGTCGCACAGTCACCTCAGGCATAGTTTAACCCAGCGACAGGGCCGGGATATTCACAGCCGGCATCATCGACAACGAACGAGTGGGCTTCTTGTCGCGGCTACAGCACTGATACTAAGAACCCGGCATGGAGCCTTCCAATATAATCGCTGCCGGTTGTTCGAGCTGAGTGTCGGCGAATTTCTTATGCGAACGATTTCACTAGCCGCTGTCGCCTTGTCTGTCTGTTTCGGCCTGCACGCCCAGACCGTCGACGAAATTATTGGCAAAGCCCTCGCCGCACGCGGCGGCGTTCCTGCAATTAAGGCGATCCAGACCGAGCGCCTGACTGGGCACATCTCGTTTGCACAAGCCCCACCCGGCCCGTTCCTGGTCGAAATCAAACGTCGGGGCAAAATGCGCGAAGAGATAGGCTTCGGAGCGAAGACCCTCATTCAGACCACGGATGGCACATCTGGCTGGAAACTGATGACAGGCACTGCAACCGATGCTCCCGTTGCGCTGACAGCGGGCGAGGTCCGCAATATGGCCGGTGGCGCGGATATCGACGGTCCGCTGCTCGACTATCAGAAGAAAGGCAACAAAGTTGAGCTGATCGACAAGGAGAAAGTTGGTGTCAAAGACGCGTTCAAATTGAAAGTCACCGATAAGACCGGCGACGTGCGCTACGACTACATCGACGCCAACTCGTTCCTCGAGATCAAGTGGGAAGGTCAGGTTGAGAATGCGGGCGAGAAGAATACGTTCGCGTCCTATTTCTCCAATTACCGCAGAGTGAAGGGCGTCATGTTTGCGTTCACCATCACCTCTGGCACCTCCGAACAACCCAATGGCCAGAAGATCGAGTTCGACGAAGTGGAGGTCAACGTCCCCTTGGATGATGCGCTTTTCGGAAAGCCTGTGGCGCCGAGTGGCGGGCCGAAATCTGCTCCTCAGCTACGCCAGATTCCGCGCCGAAATTGACGCCATGATCCATGCACCCTAGAATTCAGAGAAGCATCTGATTCAGTAAAACGTCTTTAAGTGTCGCTGAGACAAGGGAGTTCCCGTGCCGTTGTACGAGTACCAGTGCACAAAATGCAAACACGTATTTGAGAAGATCCAGAAGTTCTCGGATCCTCCTGTCACCAAATGCCCCGAGTGTGGAGGCAAAGTTGAGCAGTTGCTCTCGGCCCCGGCCATCCACTTCAAAGGCGCTGGTTGGTACGTCACCGACTACGCCAAAAAATCCGGTGCCCCAACCGGAAACGGCAAGAGTTCGGATGCGAAAGCCTCGGAATCCAAGTCTTCCGAGAGTAAGTCGGAAACCAACTCTTCGGGCACTAAGTCGGAAAGCAAGAAATCCGAAAGCAGCTCCGCGAAGAAAGATTAGTCCTCACAAGTAGGTCTGATCCACGTAACACCATGACCAAGTCTGGTCGGCATACGCTTGTAATTGCGTCATTGGTCTCGTTGTAGTGTTGCCGCGCGTGTCTTCCCTGCGAGGAGTGCGGTTTATGCCGCACGACGTTCGCCTGCACTGATCACGGAACTCCAGTAATTCACCAGCAAGTCGGCGGGATCCCGATAGATCTCGATGCACCCGGCTTCGCGAAGTTCATCCTCAGGAAATCCGCCGCATAAAACCCCGATACTTCGGACTCCCGCACGCTTGGCGGCTGTGGCGTCGTACGGCGTGTCACCAACCATGATGACGGTATCGGGCGCGGGATCCCCAAGCTTCGCGAGTGCCGCCTGCAGAATGTCCGGTGCGGGTTTCGACTCGTCAGCATCCGCGGATGATGTTTGCTCTTCGACAAGGTCGGCGATTTTGGCGATTCGCTTGTAAACTTCCAGGTCTTCTTTTTTGGAGGAACTCGCCAGCGCGATCCTTTTGCCATCGCGGCGCAACTGCAGGAAGAGTTCGCGGACGGCAGGAAAGGCGACAACCTTGGGCAAGTACTTGCGGCGAAAGAGTTCGCCACGATAGCTGTCCAGATCCTCGCCGAATCGGTGCACTTCTTCTTCGCTGAGAAACGTGGGGATTAGCTTGTCAGAACCCTTGCCGATCTGCTTGCGTATGGCGGCAAAGGGGATCTCTTTTCCGAAATGGCGAAAAGCCTCCTGCCATGCTTGTGCGTGCAGATCAACGGAGTCGACAAGGGTTCCGTCGATATCAAAGATGACCGCCTTGATCACGTTAAGCGGCGCGGCGTGATTGCGAACGTGGCGGAACCTTCGCGCCTTCCCGACGCGCCTTTGACAGCCCGATAGCAATCGCCTGCTTACGATTCTTGTGTTCGCCGCGTTTCAGGTGACGCATTTCCGTCGCAACTTCCTGCTGCGCTTTGCGGCCGTAACGGCGTCCAGTCGATTTGCGGGCACTCGATTTACGTCCGCTGCGGTTCGAGCTTGAGCGGCTCGAACTTGAACGGCTGGAACTCGATCGGTTGCTGCGGCTTCGTGTGCTTTGATTGCGATTGCTTCCGCGCTTCTGCGCAGTGGCACGCGACCGTGTGCGGGTGGAACTCTTTCGCGAAGACGATGCCGACTTGCGGCCAGAACGCGCAGACGCGCCGCGGGTGGATGTTCTGCGCGAACTGCTGGATTTCGCGCTTGCCTTCTTTCTACCTCGACCGGTCGACTTCTTCGTTGCTGCCATTGATATTCTCTCCTTGTCGTGTCACCGCGTGCGCACTCCACAACGGCGTACTTCATGTGAATCAGCCAACCCGCGTAAGGTTGTGCGCAAACGGTGTACATTCAACTTCATCGGCAGCACGCGTCATCATGAAATGCAACCGGCTTGAACGGGTGGGAGGAGGTATCGATTGTTCATCGGTCATTATGGTGTGAGTTTTGCTGCAAAAGCATATCGACAACAACTGCCGTTGTGGCTTTTGTTTATTGCAGTGCAATTGATTGACATCTTCTGGTCTATGTTCGTACTGCTTGGGATCGAGAAAGTGCGCATTGTCCCTGGTTACACTGCGTCCAGTCCGCTTGACTTGTATTACTTTCCTTACACTCACAGCTTGCTCGGCGCCGCACTGTGGGCAATCGCATTCGGCGTCGTCATCTATCGCTGGAACCGGGCGGCGGGCGTGGTCGCGGGGCTGGCGGTCTTTTCGCACTGGGTGCTCGATCTGCTGGTGCATCGACCTGACCTCGCGCTTTACGACAGTCATGGGAAGATGGGATTTGGTCTCTGGAATTACAAGTGGCCGGAGTTCGCGCTCGAGGTGCTGTTGCTCTTGGTTGGCATCTACCTCTATATGCGTTCGACACGCGCAACCGGCGCCGTTGGGCGGTACGGCTTCATCGTTTTGGTGATCGTGATGCTCGCGATCCAGGCATCGCAGTTCTACACGCCCCCGCCGCCATCCCCCAATGCCGTCGCAATCTCAGCGTTGTTCGCCTACGCCTTGTTCGCTGGCATTGCTGCTTGGCTCGAACGTAAGCGTGTGCTTAAGACTGTGTTTAAGACCAAAGGCATGTCGCGGTCCTGATCAACTCTCATGCGCCAGCTGGCAGAAATCAGCGAAAGTGTTGCGGCCACGACGAAGAAGAACGAGAAGGTTCGCATCGTCGCCGATTACTTCCGCTCGCAACCGGTTTCAGAAGCTGCCATCGCTGCCATCTTTCTATCAGGCCGCACCTTTCCGGCTTACGAGGAAATCACGTTGCAAGTCGGCGGCACCATGCTGTGGCAAGTGCTGCGGGAGCTATCGGGATTGCCGGACCAAGAATTGGCGGTCGCTTATCGCCGATATGGTGATCTCGGCTCGGCGGCTTTCGACATTTTGCAATCCACCGCACCGCAGCAAAGCACGCTGACCTTGCAAGAGGTCGAGCGCGAATTCCATCGCATCGTGGAAACGCGCGGCGCCGCCTCCAAAGCATCGTTTGTCCGACTACTTCTTTCGAAATCGACTGCGCTCGAGGCGAAGTACCTGGTGAAGATCATCAGCGGCGATCTGCGTATTGGCTTACGCGAAAGCCTCGTGGAAGAAGCGATCGCAAAAGCCTACGAAGCTCCTTATCCCGACGTGCAGCGCGCCAACATGCTGCTGGGTGATATCGCGGAGACACTTCGGCTGGCCGCCGATCACAATTTGGGGCACGCGCGCATGCGCATGTTCCACCCAATCGGTTTCATGCTGGCCAGCCCAGTGCAGACGGCGGAAGAAGCGTTCACCTATTTCGAACATGCGCAGGTCGAAGACAAGTACGACGGCATTCGCGCCCAGGCTCACGTTGCGGATGGCGAAGTGCGTCTGTATTCGCGCACACTCGACGAGATCACCGACGCCTTTCCTGAATTACCGGATGCTCTCGCCATGTTCCCCGAGGCCGTAATTCTCGACGGCGAAGTTCTCGCCTGGAGCCTCGAAGAAGGCCGCGCGCTTCCGTTCTCGCAACTACAAAAGCGACTGGGACGAAAGAAAGTCACCGCCAGCATGATGCGCGACGTCCCAGTCGCGTACGTCGTGTTCGATATCCTTTATGCTGGCGGCGAACTCACTCTTGATAGGACTCTTCGTGAACGCAGCGCAGTTCTCGATGATTTGTTCCTCAAGGCCGCGCAGTTTCCCGGTACCCGGTCGCGATTGACTCGAACACGTATGCGTACTCCGCAAGGGAGCTTGGCGTTCGAACCGGAGGTGATCGCACAGCCTGGTGCCCCAACTCAGAGCCGCGTCATACGAGCTCCTTTGACCCGCGCTGACTCGGCCGAGCATCTCGCTGAGATTTTCGAGCAGGCTCTCGAGCGTGGAAACGAGGGCTTGATGATAAAGGACCTGAACTCGCCGTACGCCCCGGGTCGCCGCGGAAAGTCATGGCTGAAACTGAAGCGCGAACTCGCAACGCTCGATGTGGTAGTCACTGCCGTTGAGTTCGGTCACGGCAAACGTGCGGCCGTGCTCAGCGATTACACCTTCGCCGTTCGGTCCGGCGAAGCAGACGATCGCTTATTGAACGTTGGCAAGGCCTACTCCGGGCTGACGGACGTGGAGATCGCGCAAATGACACAGTGGTTTCTCGAGCACACCATCGAAGATCAGGGGTTCCGCCGCACCGTCGAACCGAAAATAGTCTTGGAAGTTGCATTCAATGCAGTCATGAAATCAGATCGGCACGAAAGCGGCTACGCATTGCGGTTTCCTCGAATCCTGCGACTTCGCCCCGATAAAAGTCCAGATCAGGTCGACACTCTCGAGCGGGTGAACGAGATTTACGAAAGGCAGCTACTTTCCTTTCGCTCCAAAACGCGCTCGGAATAGACTTCCCCCCGGGCATTAACCTGCATCACACAATTGCGCTGCTTCACATACTGCTCAAATGGAGTTCCTCATGTCGCACTATTCCAGTTTGCAGGACTACCAGTTCGATGCCGACGTAAAAGACGTTCGTGGCGCCGTGTTGTACGGGGCCGACCAGAGCAAGATTGGAAAGATCGCCGATGTTATTTTCGATCACGATAACGGCACGATTCGATATCTGGTAGCGGATGTCGGGCACGGTCGCCGGGTAATGCTCCCGCTCAATCACATCTACCGCACCGCCGTGGATGAAGACGCTTTTGAGACCGACCTGACGTCCGCTGAACTTGATCACCTTCCAGCTTTCGAAGACAAAGTCTTCGACACCGACCAGAGCTGGAAGAGCTACGAACAGCTCCATCGCAGCTCACTTGAGGAACGCGACAAGGCTGCGGTGCAGGAGGAAAAAAAGGACTGGGAAGAAGATCCGGTCATGCATAAGAAAGGGTCGGATCGCATCATCACGCCCGACGAGGTGCCACCGGCGGAGTTCACCGCTGCAGAAACTCCCGCCCAGGCAGAGTCGGTGCCGGCTTCCGAATTGTTCCCCGATCGTCTAGCCGGCAAATTTACCAGCACCACTCCGGGTGGAGAAAAACTCACCCTGGTTCCGGAAGAATCTGCGCGCGTTCAGGACGCAGCTTATGGCAGCGCGGCGCTCGGTCCCCGGTGGGAGGCTTTCGAAGAATCTCTGCTCGAGAATCTCCCGCGGATACGGACCCGTTGCGGCGTGTGCGCAACCGGTCAGCGCAAAGTTGCCTAATTACAAAATAGTTATAAACAAAAAATGCCTCTCCCGCGCGGAGAGGCATTTTCTTGTTTGCTGCACTTCTTCACGAGTGTTGTGACTTGTCGTCCTTCAGCCACTCACGGGTATTTTTCGCATAAATAGCAAGGCAGATGATGTTAGCCGGGATAAGCCCGCTCAGGCCGGATTGATGGGCAATGTAGAGCAGCACGAAGCAATTTACGGCTGCCAGCACCCATCCCCACCATAATTGCCTGCCTACGACGATCATCGAGCTAACGGTAAGAAGACTGCTGAACCAATCGAGTTTCACTTGGGTACCTGCAAAAGACCAGCGTGCCGGGCTAAGATTCCTTCGGCTTCCGCCACGATCATTTTTCAGCAGTTTGCGCCAGAAAGTAAATCCGGCAAAACACCGGGAGGGAAACGAGTAACCTGACCTACTGTAATCAGGTGAGAGCCCCAGGTCACTGCTTCGGAAAGCACGTCTACTCGAGCAAATCGCTCTTGATCAGCTTCTGCCCGCCCAACGCCGCGTAAAAGGCCCAGATTGTCAGGGCCAGAATGATCGCGGGCACGAG
The DNA here is from genome assembly GCA_964490255.1 of uncultured Terriglobales bacterium. Lineage (GTDB taxonomy): Bacteria > Acidobacteriota > Terriglobia > Terriglobales > Acidobacteriaceae > JAJPJE01. The sequence continues at coordinate 8,561 of CAZBCQ010000061.1, forward strand.
GAGGGTTGTGGTGGCGTACCAGCGCGAGAAGTCCGATGTCAGGGGGATATTCCCGAGACCATCGGCAACGAACACCGCCACGGCGAGCGTTACCAGGCCGAAGCGCACGATGGCGAAGGCAGCAACGCCGTATACCAGTATCTGTGCCGGAATATCGATCCCCAGATGCTTGCTGCCCAAAACTTTGAGAACGGTCCATACGGCAACGAAGCCGGCTGCGGCGACCCACTGATTCCGGAACACAATTCGCAACACCAGCACCATTGCGAAGAACAAAAGGGTCGCCTGAATCGCGTTGGGGATCCGGAATAAGGTTGATCCCACGGCCATGCGGCCGCCCATCAGGTAGTCAGTCGAAGGCAGCGAGTACGGATCACCGAGTCGCAGCAGAAGTTCGTTGGCGCTCTCGAAAATCACGATCCAGGTTAATCCGAGCAGCACGCCGAACAGCACGTCACGACCGACGAGCGGGTCGCGGATCTTCCCGGTAAGGAATCGTGACCACGAAATAATGGTCTGCGGCCAGAATTTCCGAACATATGGCTCCAGAGCCATGTAAAGCGTCCATACCATGGCGGCCATAAACAAGCTCGAACTCACGGCCAAGATCAACATCCCCACCGTTCCGACCGCAGGCACGAAATGCTCGTAGCAGACCCATAGCAGCATCTGCAGCACAAAGACAACGAGCGCAATTCGGAAGGATCCCTGCCGGTCCCCTTTGCCCCGCTGATAGTTCGATCTGGCGAGAAATCCCGCAGATGCGAGCAATAAAAGAAAAACGACAATCACCACGATTTGTCGGGATTTGTCACCAGGCCCATATTGATTAGGACGCATGCGCTGTGGACGAGTCCACTCGCCGTTCATCGAAAAGAACACTGGCTTGCCGTGCCACGCAGCGGCTTCGACCCGCAGCGGACGATTCGAACCGGGCCATACGCCGGTCCACGCCGCCCGGGTATCGGAACTAGCCAGTGACGACCACTGCGGCTCCACAGGTTCTAGCTTCGAAGGATCCAATCCAGCCAGCTCGAACAGCGGAGACCAGTCCACCTGTTTCGTCGCGGGTGTTGAGGAATCGAACTCAGGAGGAATCGCATGGAACGCGACCAGGTGCCCCTGTGTATCGAGCCATACCGTCGTCATACCAGAGAGTATTGTTGGTGGGTCGTCAAACGCGATGATGCCCGGCGTAAAGTTCAGGCGATACTCCGACGGCACCATATATTGCGGGCTCGTCCGGTAGTAGTAGTTGAATGCCGTTGGACGTTGGCCATAGATCTGGCCCCACTGCGCTCGCGGTTTGTCGTGGTCGCCAGCGTAGCGAAGAAAGTCGATGTCGTGTACGAAGTCCGAGTAGTGATCGACCGTACGTGGATCGTAGCCCAGCTTCGCGATCACGTCTCGCGCCTTCGCGGAAAGCACCTCGGGCGGCAATTCCAATCGCATCTTCTCGTAGGCGTTAGAAGCCATCAGCAGCCATACGCTCACACCTAGTCCCAGGATCGACAACACCAGGCAGACCACCGCGAGCGCCGGCTTCATGCCCTCGGTTTCACCGGCGGCAGCGACCATCTGCGGTGAAGGCGTTTCGCCCGCCGCTAGCGCGGCAGCCAGGGGATCTCCGCCGGGCAATGCAGCCGCAACCGTCATCACGCTCGAAGGACGTTTTGTCGGGTCCAATTCCAGGCAGCGCAGAATCACGCGCTCCACGAGGGGATCGATATCCTTCACGATCGTCGACGGTCGACTCACCGCCACGCCCGCATTGCGCGTCTTGATCAAATCGGCGAGGTTATCCGCGCTGTAAGCGCTCTTGCCGGTGAAGATTTCGTACAGCACCAAGCCGAGCGAGTAGATGTCGCTCTTCTCGGTGACTTCCTGTCCCGCAAGCTGTTCGGGCGCCATGAAAGCGGGCGTACCACTGCGGACGTCTGCGCCCGTGATCTCGTCCACGAAGGCAGCCAGGCCGAAATCCATCACCATTACCTGCCCGCGCCCATCGAGCATGATGTTTGCCGGCTTCAGGTCGCGATGAAGGACTCCCTTGGCGTGAGCAGCAGCCACTCCCGCGCACAATTGGCGGGCGATTTCCAAGCCTTTGTCGCTGGGCAGCCGACCGATGCGGCGCAGCAGGGAAGCCAGGTCTTCGCCATCGATGTACTCCATCGTGTAGAAGGTCATGCCGTCGACTTCGCCCACGTCGTACACGCGGCATACGTTCGGATGCGAGACCTTGCGCGAAATGCGCACTTCGGTGCGGAATCGCTCCAGCAATTCAGGGTCGTAGCTGGCCTGTTCTGGCAGGAACTTCAAGGCCACGGGCTGGCCCAAGGTAAGATCATCGGCCCGGTAGACCTCGCCCATTCCACCTTTGCCCAGCAGCGAAATAATCCGGTAGCGCTCGGCGAGAACAGCTCCCGGCAGAAAACGACCTTCTCCATGGACGCTGCTCGGATTCCTGCCGGAACTCGACGCCGGGCGTCCCGACCGAGGAGTTCTAGGGGATGCTGCGATGGTCGCGGCTTCGCTCGAGATTACCGTGGCTACTTCATCCGAGGGAACGGCCGTGCCACAAGCTGAACAGAATCGGCTGTCTTCCGCGACCTGCGAACCGCATGACTGACATTTGGGCATAGTGCTTGATCCCACCGGCGAATTGACGGCAGTGTACGCGAGCAGAGAAAAAAGGAAAACCGCGCCACGACTGCGAGTAGAAAAACCGAGAAGGTGAAAAGTCAGAAGGTAGCAAAAACCCTGAATGCGGCACTGCGCCCGCTTCCGATTTTCAATTACCTATTACAAATTACCCAATTACCAATTGCTTCTTACGTCCTGCGGATCAGGAACACGGTCTTGTCGTCGATGCGATCGGTTTCACCT
>CAZBCQ010000061.1:11546-21779 GCA_964490255.1 uncultured Terriglobales bacterium
TTACGTCCTGCGGATCAGGAACACGGTCTTGTCGTCGATGCGATCGGTTTCACCTGCTTCGAGCAGACGCGCATCCTGTTCTACCGCGTAGCCAAGCACCGCATTGCATATATCCTTCGCGGGCAGATTCTTGTGCGCATCGATGACCTTCTGGATGGCAATCCTGTCTTCCTCGTCGCTGCCGTCGTACACGCCATCGGTGTAGAGAAACAGGATGTCGCCGTGGTTCATCAACGTGATCTGAGCCACATCCGATTCGTCCATCTGCCTATTCCGCACCTTCATAGAGAAGTACTTGTTCCGGTCCGGATGATCTTCCGGAATCTCCAGCCCTAGCGCAAGGAACTGCACCATGCTGTCTTCGTCGATATCCACGAAGCGGCCGAATTCCGCTGAAAATACCAGCGGCGGCGGATGGCCGAAATTCACGAAGCGGAAAATGCCCTCAGGCTGAATCTCGCCGTAAAGCATCGTCGCGATTTCGCGTTTGGTTTTATCCGTGCGGCCCAGTGCGTTGCGTGCTGTGACTGACTGCGCCAGCCGCAAGTTGATCTTCTCGAAAAGCTCGGTGCTGGTTTTTCCCTTCTGGTCCAGTTCCGACAACATGAACGCGTGGAACGTGTCGTGAACCGTGGATGCAATCTTTGCGGCAATCAGGTCATGCCCTTGCGCATCCACCAGCAGCACACCCGCTGTGGTGTAAAGCTCATGCAGGTTCTCCGCGATTTGCAGCTGCTCGGAGCTCTTGGCTTTGCGATACGCGATGCCATCGGCCGGACTGTAATCGGGCCGCGACTCCATCCACAGCACATGATGATCGACGTCGCTGCGCGGACTGGTTCCCGCCGGTAACGGCTCGAGATAGTCCTTCGCCAGGCGCAGCGCCCGGGCGATGCGTGCATCAATGTTGTAACGCTGCTGAAAATTGATGTACTCGAAGAGGTCTCCGCCCACGCTTGCCGCAGGAATCGAGTTCCCGTACATCTCGATCCCCGGCAACTGGGGGATGGCTCCCTCCACCGGCATCAGGCGCTTGCGGAGGTACTCGTCAATGCTGAAATCCAGGGACGGCGAAACCATGAAAAGCGTATTTCCGGCTGAGTTTGGGCACGCTGGCCGGTGTCATCGGCCAACACAAACTATACGTGAACTCGCCGGAGTAGCGCCATCTTCCGTTGTGAGATCACTCGATTTCGGATAATTTCTTCCCCCATTCCCAGACACGGCAACAAAACAAACCGGGGCAGGTTTAAGCAGGTGTAAAGTTGCGGTTCGGAGGGTATATGTCGCTGCGGAACATCACCCTTGCACTGGTCATCCCCTCGTTGACAACGATCTCTTTCGCCAAGAATAAGCAGGAGCTGCCGGATCTTGTGTTGCAGGCGCGCACGGTGCTGGTGGTGGTTGACCCCGAAGCTGCCGACTCTGCTCGCAATCCCGGCGAAAATCAGCAGGCCGTACGCGCCGTGGAGCAAGCGTTGATGAAATGGGGACGCTTCAGCTTTGCTGCCGACGCGACAACCGCCGATCTCATTATTACGGTGCAAAAGGGACATTCGGGAGCCGCGAGTCCCACCATCGGCAGAACTGACAGCGGTCCCGTGGTTCTCAATCCGGGTCAGGGCGGAGTGATGATCGGCGGACACCAGGGTACCCCTCCTCCGCTGACAGATCCAAGCGGCATGCCGCAGGATACGGGTCCTCGGCCAGGTATGCAGGTTGGCCAGTCGGCAGATGTGCTCAAGGTATTTCAGGGCCGAGTCCAAATTCCGCTGGAGGGATCTCCGGTTTGGCGATATGACGGCAAGGACTCACTCAGCGAACCGGCAGTCAATGCTGTAACACAATTTCGGAAAGCGGTGGAACGCTCTGAACAAGCGAAAGCGAAGAAGCCGTAACGATCTGCTGCGGGTGACAAAGTCTGACCACGGCACGCTGGCGCTGCCACCGAACCACTTCTCGCACCCGATGCTTGCGTTGCGTTATCCTCTCGCGTGCGGATTCCAAAAAGCGCGACCATGCGCAAAGCAATCTACTTCTTTGTTTTCTTTGTTCTGCTTGGCGTTCGGGCACTGTGTGTAGATCGGCAGCCAGCGGCATCTCAACCTACGGTTGTGCAAACTCCTACCCAGGCAGCAACCACTGCCACCCCCGCTGAGCGCATCACCGCTTACACGCTCCCGCCTGAGCTCGACCAGAAGGCGCGCCGCCTGAACCGAGTGCGTTTCGTGTGCCGCATCTTCAGCCTCTTCTACAGCGTCTTCGTGCTTTGGCTGGTTCTGCAAACCAGGTGGTCGGGAAAATTTCGCGACTGGGCCGAAGCCTCAACCCGCAGACGCATTCTGCAGGCGCTGATCTACACAGCATTGTTTGCGCTCACGATTGCCATCCTGCAGCTCCCCTTCGACATCCTCGAAGAATACATCGCCAGGCTTTATCACATCTCCGTGCAGACATGGGGCTCATGGGCCGGTGACTGGGCCAAAGCCCAGGCGCTGTTGATCGTGATCGGCGGCATGCTCGTCTGGATTCTCTACGCAGTCATTCGCCGCAGCCCACAACGGTGGTGGCTTTACTTCTGGCTCATCTCACTTCCCATTCTGCTTTTCCTGTTCTTCATCTCGCCATTCGTCATCGAGCCCATGTTTAACAACTTTGAACCTCTCGCCAGCAAAGATCCGCAGCTGATCCCGTTGCTCGAGCAGGTCACGCGTCGCGCCGGCCAGGAGATTCCGCCCGAGCGTATGTTCTGGATGAAGGCCAGCGACAAGACGAACTTCACGAACGCATACGTCACGGGCTTCGGCGCGTCCAAGCGCATCGTGATCTGGGACACGACCATCGAGAAAGAGACGCCCGACGAAGTGGTCGTCGATTTCGGTCACGAGATGGGACACTACGTGCTCGGCCACATCTGGAAGGGGCTGATCTTTTCCGCCGCACTGTTTCTGATCCTGATCTACGCAGGTTATCGCTCGATCGGCTGGCTGCTCGCCCGCTATGGCTCTCGTTGGGGAATTCGCGCGCTGGATGATTGGGCCTCTTTACCAGCGCTGCTCCTGGTGATCACCGTTTTCGGCTTCGTAGCCGATGTAGGTGGCAACACCTTCAGCCGCTTCCAGGAACACCAGGCAGACGTCTACGGGCTGGAAGTTGCGCATGGCATCATTCCGGACGCAGGGCAAGCTGCGGCGCACAGCTTTCAGATAGCCGGCGAGATCGGTCTGGCCGATCCCAATCCGAATCCGGTGAATACCTTCCTCTTCGCAGATCACCCTTCGATCCCGGATCGCGTTCACTTCTTCGTCACCTACGATCCGTGGGGCGAAGGCCGCGAGCCGCAATTCGTGAAGTGAATGTTTCGCCAGCGCTGGATTCAGTAGCATCACCACAAGCGAGCATCCCCAGTTCCGACAGCACTATTCCTATACCGAAGCACTGCACCGTTTCTATTCCTTGGGGGGCCCATGACATCTGCTTGGGAATTAGGAGGTCTATCGAAAAGGGAGCTGGCAAAACGCGTCATGAGAAGCATCAGTGAAGACGATGTACTCGGACGCGCAGCTCAGCTCGCCTACAATTTCCTGTTCGCAATTTTTCCTGGACTGATCTTTGTGACAGCCGTGCTTGGAATGCTAGCCGGACCCGGCTCGCAACTGCGCGAGTCACTAATGAGGTACATGGCTACTGCAATGCCGGGTGCCGCCTCCCAACTGGTCGAGCAAAACCTGCAGCAGACATCGCAAGCAAGTGGAGGTTGGAAGATGCTGCTTGGACTTGTGCTCGCTCTGTGGTCCGCCTCCGCGGGAATGGCAGCGCTACAGGACACGCTCAATGCCGTCTACAACGTCCGGGAAGGCCGGCCCTTCTGGAAGACGCGCTTGCAGGCCATCGGGCTCACTATCGTCTGCTCGCTGCTGGTGCTGGTCGCTATCGGCATCATCCTGTTCGGAAACGCGGCTGCCAACTTCGTTTCCGCTCACATGGGACTGGGCCCGGTCATCACGTGGACGTGGAAGATCGTGCAATGGCCAATCGCGTTGTTGTTTCTGACGCTCGTGTTCGCGATCATCTACTACGCAGCCCCCGACGTTGAGCAGCGTCACTGGCAATGGATTTCGCCGGGAGCCGTAGTCGGGATGGCGCTCTGGCTCGGCGTCTCGTTCGCATTTCGCGTCTATCTCCACTTCTTCAACTCCTACAGCGCTACCTACGGAGCGCTAGGAGCTGTAATCATTCTCATGCTCTGGTTTTATGTGACTGGGGCTGCGGTACTCACCGGTGGCGAGGTGAACGCGGAAATCGAAAACGCGGCGGCCAAGCGCGGCGAACCGGAAGCCAAGGAGAAGGGCCAGAAGACGCCGCAGGCAGCTTAGATGCGCTCTTAGTTCTCCTTCGCAGGGTGATGCGGCAGCGCGTTGGGCATTTCCGAAACATTCCACGCCCACGCCGCCAACAAAGCCGCGCCTTCATTGATTTCGCCGGGAATCACCTTGTCAAAGGTGTCGGTCTGGCTATGATGAGCTTCGCCGTAGTGGGCGGGTGTCTGCACACAGAAGTATGCCGGTACGCCTTTGTCGAGAAATGGCTCGTGATCCGATGATCCGAAGTTGCGTGTGCTCAACGGCTGCATGTCGAACACGCTCTGCAGTGGCCGGTAGATTTCGCTCATCAGCGGCGCGGTTTCATATAGATCCTCCAGCGCAATACTGAAGACTTTTCCTGTACCAGTATCGAGCACCAGCAGGCCATCCATCTTCGGGATCTCCGCTGCGTGGTCTTTCAGATAGAGCTTGGCGCCGTTGCTCCCTTGCTCTTCACCCGTGAACAAAATGAAAGTCAGCGTTCGCTTCGGTTTCCATCCCAGGGACCTCAGCGCCCGGGCCGCTTCGAGCACCGCCATAGCCCCGGTGCCATTGTCGACTGCACCCTGGCCCAAGTCCCACGAATCCAGATGGCCGCCGATGATGACGCGCTCGTCTGGCAGTTCCGCCCCCTTGATCTCCGCAACCGTAATCGACGCGGGCACCGGCCCCGGCGAGAATGTTCCGGCGAGATTCACGGTCATCTTCACCGGCGCTGTCGCGGCAAGTCGACGAACCAGCAGGAATTCTTCATGGCTCAGGAAAGCAACCGGGGCTGCAGACGGCTGGTATTCGCCCAGGCTGGTCATGTTAAAGAGATTGTCAGTCTTGCCGCTATCCAGCAGGATCGCCGCAGGTTTCTCGGCCGCAATCGCCTTCAACAATTCGCGCCGCTGACGATATTGGTGGATGGCTGCATCCGACTGCACGCCGCGCCGCGGGCGGATCACGGCATCGTACGCATTGTCCGGCACCTCGCTCGCATCCGGCATCTCCGCCGGTCGCATGACCACGATTGCGTCCTTGATCTGCCCTTTGTAATTCGCAAGATCTTCGACCGATTTCGCATCCATCACAACAACAGTCGCAGTGACCGGGCCTGGCGTCGCCTTGCTCCATCCGAGGGAGCGGATCTGCACCGACCGCTGGATGGGCGACAGAATCTCTGCCGTGTCCGCGCCGCGCGTCCATCCATGTGGGATCTCCAGCGTCTCCAGGTGCGCATCGATGCCGTAGTCCTTGAAGCGCTGGAGCGTCCAGTCGCTGGCGCGCTGCATTTGCGGCGATCCCGTCAGTCGAGGTCCAATGCTGGTGGTCAGGTATTCCAGATTCTTCATCAGCTCGGAATGGGCCTTCACTTCCTCATAAATCCTCTGGTCAGCCTGCTGCATTTCCGATCGATAGACTCGCTTGTCCTCGTCCGTGCGCTCAGCGGCAGTGCTGGCGATCGGAGTGAGAAGCAAGATAGAAACGAGGAAACAGGTCAGCGCTGTAGCGCGAGAGCCGTAGGACAAAATTGGGATACCTCGAAAGGGCGATGCAGCACATCATAAAGGCGGCCGATTCTGCTTGGCAAAGGCGCCTGTTTGGAGATCACAGTGCCTGCCAACGTGAGTAGTAAAATTGTGTCTTGCCTCCGACCTCCAACCAGAAAGTAGCCACACTCGGCGCTTTGCGCGGATTGGCCGCGCTCGCCGTGTGCTGGTACCACTTCACCTACGGCCAGAGTGCCGCCCTCAAACATACAGGGAACTACGGCTGGCTCGGCGTAGAAGTATTCTTCGTCATTTCCGGCTTCATCATTCCCTATAGCTTGTATCAGCGCAGCTACCGATTCGGCGACTACTGGCGCTTCCTGACCAAACGCATGGCGCGATTGCATCCGCCATACCTCGCATCCATTCTCGTGACACTGTTCATCGCTTACGCCATTTTCGTCGGTTCGCGATTTCATGCTCCTGCGCCGGGCTACAGCATCAAGCAGCTCCTACTGCACGTTGTTTATCTGAATGATTTAATGGGAGAGCCCTGGGTGAACGTCGCCTACTGGACCTTGGCGATTGAGTTCCAGTGGTACCTTTTCGTCGGACTCACGTTCCCGCTCATCGCACACCGCAACCCTTGGATTCAGACAGGGACAGTCGTTGTCTGGATCGCGTTGTTTCGCGTCCTCGTCGCGCAGGACAAAATCGTCTTTCACAGCCTGCCCATTTTTCTCGTTGGCGTCTTCATCTTCCAGTATCGCGTAGGCCTTATGGGTGCGGCGCGCACAGTCGCATGCCTGGGCCTGAACTTCCTCATGATGGAGAAGTTTCATGGATTACCGGTTGCTTATACGGTGCTGGCAACAGGTCTGCTGATCGCCACAGTGTCGGTCGACAACCGTGTGCTCAACTGGTTTGGCGAGATCAGTTACTCGGTGTACCTGCTGCATCTGCCCATTGGCGTCGGCTTGATCGGCTTGCTGTCGCGTCTACCCTACTCCAGCTCTTATATGTTCTTGATCGATTTTGCCGGACTCATCGCAACGCTAGCAGCGAGTTGGATTCTTTATCGATGGGTCGAAGCGCCTTCGCAGGGCTGGTCGTCGCGTATTCGCTTCGGCAGGTCGCCTTCCAGAGCGCCCCAGATGTCGCGTGCCGCCGCCAGCGCCGATTGAAGCAAACTCATGTGGGGCAGCCGACCTCGGCCGCCTGTTCCGCCAGCTGTTGCAAGGGCGTCCTTGCCCTCATGTAGTAGCTTCCGATTACCCGATTGCCAATCTTCCTAGTCCCCATGGTCCATCTGTTTTTCCACTGACCACACATCCGCCGCATTCTTCTCGAACGGATACACGTGCATCATCCACCCGAAGATCACCGGACGGAATGTCCCGCCCGCGGCTTCGCATTGTTCTTCCGTTGTGATCGATCCTCGCAGTCCGAACTTAGGGTCATTGCCGAAATATTCTGATTCGTGCCCGGCGGGCGCCTTGCAGAAATTCACATGCTGGTGCCATTGCGCCACACTCAACGGAATTCGCGAATTCAACTCATCTTCAGTGAAATTCTTGGGAGCTGTGTACATCGCGCCAATCAGCTTATAGCCCCCATCTGCAGTCTTCTCGTAGAGCAGCGACGTCGGATGATCGGGATTAAAGCTGTTTCGCGCCTCGAACGCGTACCGATAATTCGTGAAGTGATACTGCTTCTGAGGAACGTTAGGCAGGAAGATCTGAAATCCGTCGTTCAATGCGACTTTGTAGTCGGTGTACTTTGCGAGCACCTTACGGCTTTCGGCGGCGACGGCTTCCGCGCGCTGCTGATCTCCAGGCTGGATGGGCCGTAGCGCTGTCATTTTCATATGCGGACCCATGTCCATGTGTCCTGACATGGCGGCGACCGCGTGATCCATGCCCGGCATGTCAGCCATCCCGTGATTCATGCCCTGCATGTTGCTGCTTGAACCAGGCGCAGAGTTCTGGGCTGAGCTACTAACGAGCATCAGTAAAACAAGGAAACTAATTACTGTTGCGAGCACCGATTTGCGCTTCATCAGCTCCCCCACACTGCTATCTGTAACCCAGGACGGTGGACGTAGTTTTCGGTTAACAGTTTTTGTGGGAAACGATCGTAATAGCTGGGTAACCGGGACGGGCTACTTGCTGACGCCAGTTGGGCGGGCGAACGCGGTTGCTGTGCCCTTCGCAGCAACTTCCGGGCGTGGAAATCCAAGTTGCTCGAGTACATCCGCAGCCGCCTGTGTTCCCGAAGCGATGCAGTCCGGCACACCGATTCCTTGGTAAGCATTTCCAGCGAGAGCAAAGTGACGCAGTTGCTTCGATGCGTCCTTGATGCGCTGCACCCGCGCCAGATGCCCCGGTCCGTACTGCGCCATGGAGCGATTCCAGCGATATACGCGCTCGGCACGCGGTTCCGCCTCGAGCCCGAGTATCTCTTTCAATTCGCGTCGCACAATTGCCAGAATGTCGCTATCACCGAGACTAAGCACCCCTTCGTCGCGCAACCCTCCAAGAAACGTACGGATGATGCCGCGATCCTCGGGTGCCCGATGCGGAAACTTATTATGGACGAACGTGCAGGCGAGCATGCGCTTGCCCTCGGTCTTCGGGACGAGAAATCCGAATCCAGGTGGCAGATCGTGTAGATCGGCACGGTCGTAGACTCCCGTTACCGTCACCGACGAGCTGTAGCTGATATCAACCAATTCATTAGCGAGCGTGGGCGCCGCGCCGGAGATCAGTCGTCCCGCGAGCTGTGCAGGAGCAGCCAGCACCAGTGCATCGAAGGTTTCCACCCCGGCGGCAGTTACCAGGCGCCACTCGTCTACGTCGCGCAAAATGGCGTTCACATCTCGGTTCAGCCTCACAGACTCGTGCGGAAGAAAATCTGCTGCCGCATCCACTAGTTGCTGCATGCCGTTCTTCAGGGAAGAGAACAGCGGCCTCGGCTGCGGACGATGATTCTCTCCGTGCTTCGCGCGCATCATTGCCGCCATTTTCTTGCGCGACGCCAGCATGCCCCGGCTCAGGCTTCCGTACTGACGTTCCATATCCACGAAGCGCGGTAGCACCGCCGCCGCGCTAAGCGAAGCCGCATCGCCACCGTACACACCCGCCAGCAGCGGATCGGCGAGTCGCTCCACCATCTCCTCGCCATAATGCCGCTGCACGAGTTCGGCAACCGATTCGTCTCGTCCATTCACCGCAGCCCTTGGAGCATGGAAGTACTCCAGCCCCATGCGGATCTTTGTGCTCAGCGAAAACAGAGGTGTGGTAATTGTCGGCAGCAGCTTGGTCGGCACCATGAACATCAGGCCGTCGGGAATCGTGACCAGCCGCCCATTTACAAGGATGTACGTCTTGCGTTCGCTGTCATTCGAGCCAATCAACTGATCGCCTAAGCCAAGTGAGCGACAGAAGTCCAGCCCCCAGCTCTTTTCGGTGAGGAACGAATCCGGACCTGCCTCGATCAGACAGCCATCGACGTGATCGGTGATCATCACGCCGCCAAGGCGCGGAGCGCGCTCGAAGAGCGAGAATTGAATCTCAGCACCGCCTCGCCGGGCGCGTTCAAGAATCGTCGCGGCAGCCAGTCCGCTGATCCCAGCTCCGATAATGGCGATGCGCTTCATGGTTTCTGCGCAGAAATCGTCGACGGCAAACCCAACCGCGTTCTCGCAACATCCGCCACCGCCGCCGCAAATGTCGGCGAATCATTCAACGATTCGGCTCGCCATAGCCGCATTCCATGCTCCTCAGCGAACTTCCGGAATGCAATATCGATGTCGTACAGAATCTCCACGTGATCGCAGACAAAACCCACGGGCTGCAGAAAGACGCTGGTGTGCCCCTTCTCCTTCAGCGCCAGAATTGTCCGTTCGACGGTCGGTCCCAGCCAGGCGCCGCCCGACATACCCTGACTCTGAAACGCAAAACTCCACTCTTCAGTCGGCAAGCCTACAGCGTCCGCAACCAGCCCCGCGGTCTCTCGCGCCTGCGCTTCATACGGATCGCCATCCGCAATCGTCCGCTGCGGGACGCTGTGAGCCGTGAAGATCACGGGCACCTTCATTCCGGCTTCCGGGCATGCTCGCTCCCAACCTTCTCGGAATTTCTCAGCGAATGCGCGAATGAGCAGCGGATGATCGTGCCAATGTTCTACGAAATCGATAACGAACGGCCCTTCTCCTGCTTCGCCCAGCAGCGCCTTCTTATACAGCCCAACGCTCGTGCGCGAGTTCTGCGGAGCCAGGCAGATTGCTACCGCGCGCGTAACTCCGTCCGCAGCCATCTGTTTCACGGTGTCACCAATGAACGGCTTCCAGTTGCGCATTCCGATGTACACGGGAATGTCCAGCTCGCGCCGAA
>CAZBCQ010000062.1:0-10483 GCA_964490255.1 uncultured Terriglobales bacterium
TGCGCATCTCTCGATCGATAACCTGTCCCGGCGCATGGCAGCAAGTTTGCAACTGTAGTGGAAGGCGGGCCTGAGGACCTCTCCAGCTAAAGGCTGTGGTCCCGTCCTCCCCAAGTCAGGCCCGCTGCATTTCTATTCGCGTTCGATCGTCCGCACGAAACGGTCAAGTACCTGTAAGACCAGCAAGCGATGGAAATACTAATCAAGCACTGCGGAAATCAGCGCATTTCGCCATGAGTGCGGCGGTTGCAAGCATTCATATTTGGAAAGCAGCGTGCTTCAGCAAACGCAGGTAAACGGCCATGGTGGATTTCAATCTTGCGATTCAAACGACGCTGCTGCTTGTGGACGATGACACGCATCAACTCGAGCTGCGGGCCCTGATGCTGAAAATGTCTGGTTTTACTGTACTGACCACGCCAAGCGCGGTCGATGCGATTTCGATTCTGGCGGATTCTGTGTGCAAGGTGCATCTGGCCGTCCTCGATTATGAAATGCCAGTGATGAACGGCTGCGTTCTCGCCGACTACCTGAGGGCGCGCTACCCGGACCTGAAGATCGTTTTGTACTCCGGTTGTGTTGAGATTCCAGAAGACGAGATGGGTAGTGTTGACGTGTTCGTTCCCAAGTGCAATGGCGTTCAGTCGCTGCTCGCACACGTATCAGAGTTGACGCGAGTTCGTGCGCTCCGGCGGCCAGTACTCGGGCGTGAGCCTTACACCGGCTTCCCCGGACGCTTCTTCTTCTGATTCCCAAGTACCCCGCGTCACTGCGGTATGATTTTCAGCGCTCTCTGGTCGGCCCAGGCTCAAAGCTGTGGAGTTGCGAATGAATCCGAGCGCACCTGCAATCACAATCTCATGGAGTCACATCGCTAAGGCTGCTTTTCGTTTTGCCGTGTGCATCGCCGCGATCATTGTGGTCATTGCCGTGCTTGCGCTTACCCACGTGCAGCACGATCGCCTACTATCCGCAGCTCTCAATCTCTTTCTGATCGCGGTGTTCGTTGTCTCCGTGCGCTGGGGGACTTGGTACGCAATGTTTCTGTCGGTATTTTCCGCCCTTGCGTTTAGCTGGTTGCTGCCGCCGGCGGGACATCTTCATTTAACCGATGGACGTGTCTGGACGTTGTTTACCGCGTGTGTCGTCTCGGGACTTGTCGGTAGTCAGTTGTCGAGGCGTTTGCGTCGGGCAGTTTTCGATGCGAACCAGCGCCATGCGGAAGCCGTGGCTGAGCAGCAGCGCTTCCGTGATCTGGTCGACTCGGTAGACGGGATCGTTTGGGAAGGCGATGCCGAGACTTTCGTTTTCTCGTTCGTCAGCGAGCAGGCGGAACGTATCCTCGGCTACCCGATCGCAGCTTGGCTCAAGGAACCAACATTCTGGAAGGATCACCTTCACCCTGAAGACCGTGAATCGGCAGTGCAATTCTGCCTGAACGCTATCGCTCAGAAACGCAGCCATGACTTTGAATATCGCATGATTGGCGCCGATGGGCGTGTGGTGTGGATCCGCGACCTGGTTACGCTTGTGGTTGAGAACGGGCGCGCCACCCGGTTGCGCGGCGTGATGGTTGACATAACCAGGCGTAAGCGGAACGAAGAGGCACTTCGAGAACAGGCAAACCTTCTGGACCTCACGCACGACGCCGTTGCTGTCCGCGACATGAAACGAGTGATCAAGTACTGGAATCGCGGCGCGGAGGCGCTGTACGGTTGGACGGCCGAGGAGGCAGTTGGCAGAGTGATCTACGATTTGTTGAAAACGGAATTGCCCGCACCACTTGAACAAATCGAGGCTGAAGTAATTCGGACAGGTCGCTGGGAAGGCGAGCTCGCGCACACTAGGAAAGACGGAACTCACGTGGTGGTAGCGAGCCGTTGGTCGTTGCAGACGGACGAATACGGAGCGCCGGTTGCCATTCTTGTCACAAACAATGACATCAGCGAGAGAAAGCGGGCTGAGGAGGCTCGCAAAGAAATTGAAGAGCAATGGAGAGCCGCCTTTGAGAGCAACCCGACGATGTACTTCATCGTCGATTCCGCCGGCAACATAGTAAGCGTGAACACTTTTGGCGCGGAGCAGTTGGGCTACAGCACGGGCGAACTGATTGGGCAACCCGTATTGAGTGTCTTCTATGAACCGGATCGCACAGCCGTCCAGGATCGCGCCAGATCCTGTTTCCTACGGCCAGACCAGATGCTGAGGTGGGAAGCCAGGAAGATCCGTAAAGATGGCGCGATGATTTGGGTCCGTGAGACGGCTAAGACGGTGTCCCTGAAGAAGCGGCCGGTGCTGTTGGTCGTATGCGAAGACATTACGGAGCAGAAGCGTGCCGAGGACGCAGTCCTACGGAGCGAAAAGGAGCTTCGCGACCTCATTGAGACGATACCCGTTATGGTCTTTTCCATCCGGCCCGACGGCTCAACCGAATACGTGAGCCGAAGTGGACAGACCTATACGGGATTATCACTCGAAGAGACCACAGGTGGTTGGCAAGGCATAATCCATCCGGACGACGTTGATACACACCTGAACAAGTGGCGCGCATCACTGGCCACTGGACAACCGTTTGAAAACGAAGCGCGCCATCGGAATGCAAAAGGCGAATATTGCTGGTTTCTAGTCCGTGCTGTGGCGCTGCGCGATGAGCACGGAACTATTCTCAAATGGTATGGCACATTGACGGACATTCAAGATCGAAAGCGGGCCGAAGCCTTGCTGGGCGCAGAAAAGCGGCTTCTTGAGATGATTGCCACCGGCGTGGCACTGGAAGAGATCCTGAATGAGTTGTGTCTGGTTATCGAGGAGCTGCGGAGCGGAACGCTGGCTTCCGTTCTGTTGCTGAATCCCGATGGCGTTCATCTGGACTTCGTTGCAGGACCGAGTCTGCCTAACGAATGGACCCAGCAGATGGAACGGCTGCCCATTGGACCGTGTGCTGGCTCCTGCGGGACCGCGGCGTACAGGGGATCGCAGGTCATCGTCTGCGACATCGCAACTGACCCGCTGTGGGAAGTGCCCGAGCATCGCGCTTCCGCACTCAAGCACAAGCTGCGAGCTTCATGGTCGAACCCGGTTCTCTCTTCGAAGGGAAGGGTCTTGGGAACTTTTTGTATGTACTATCGCGAACCGAGAACTCCGAGTACGCAAGACTTGGACTTGGTGGAGTTTGCGACGCACATAGTCCAGGTTGCGATTGAGCGCAAGCGCGCCGAGGAAGAGCTGCGCAAAGCCGAAACGCGTTTCCGGACCTACGTGGATCACGCGACTGACGCATTGTTTGTGTTCGACGACCAGGAAAAGATTATTGATGCGAATCGGGAGGCATGCGAGAGCCTTGGCTACACTCGAGAGGAACTGATTGGCATGAGACCGCATGATATCGACGCAAGTGCAAATGCAGCATCCCTGCAATGGATCAGAGAGCGACTCGGCGCTGGGGAGATTTGCACCTTTGAGACTTATCACCGGCGAAAGGATCGGACCGAGTTCCCCGTAGAGGTCCGCATCCGCCTGCTCTGGCAGGGAGATCAACGGATGGCTTTGGCGCTGGCGCGAGATACGAATGACCGTAAGCGCGCGGAACAGGAGCGCGAGAGATTGCGCCAACTTCAGGCAGAGCTCGCGCGCATTAATCGCATGACGACGATGGGAGAGCTGACGGCATCAGTGGCTCACGAAGTAAATCAGCCAATTGCTGCCGCGGTGACAAACGCCAACACCAGCGTACGCTGGCTTGCTAACGAGGTCCCCAATATCGATGAGGCGCGTGAAGCCGCGAAGAGAGCTGCAAAAGATGCCACCCGGGCAGCGGAGATCATTAACCGCATCCGCTCACTATTCAAAAAGGGCGACGCACAACGGGAGTGGGTTGATGTTAATGACGTCATCAACGACATGATCGTGCTGCTCCGCAGCGAGGCAATCCGGTACAACGTTTCGATTCATCGTGAGCTTTCTGCGGACCTCCCGAACGTCATGGCGGATCGCGTGCAGCTACAGCAAGTCCTCATGAACCTGATGGCAAACAGCATCGATGCCATGAAGGGAATTGACGGCAGACGTGAACTCGTCCTTACGGCAGAGCGCGACGGCAGCGATCAACTGCTGGTTTCAGTGTGCGACACTGGGGTCGGCCTGCCGCCAGACGCGAACCAAATCTTCAGTGCCTTCTTTACCACGAAGCCTCACGGCACAGGAATGGGACTTGCGATTAGCCGCACCATCATCGAATCCCACGGTGGGCATCTCTGGGCCAGCGCAAACTCCGGCCGCGGTGCCACCTTCTCTTTCACGCTGCCCATACAAAGTGAGGTTCAGGTTTGAAGACCGCAGACAGTGCGACGGTTTTCATCATCGATGATGATTCGTCAGTTCGGATTTCGATCCAGGGACTCCTGAAATCGGTTGGACTCAAGTCAGAGTCGTTTGCGAACGCACAAGAGTTTCTCTCCAACCGCGGGGCAGACCGGCCCAGTTGTCTGGTCCTGGACGTGCGACTTCCCGGACTTGGCGGCCTTGATTTCCAGCGCCAGCTGGCCGATGCCGGTGTACAAATTCCCATCATCTTTATCACTGGCCACGGTGACATCCCCATGACCGTCAAGGCCATGAAATCCGGGGCGGTGGAATTTCTGACCAAACCATTCCGCGACCAGGACCTGCTCGATGCCATTCAGCAGGCGCTTGAGCGAGACCGTGCTTGGCGGCAACAAGAGGGTGAAGTGGCGCAGTTGAGAAAACGATACGACGAACTGACACCCCGAGAGCGCGATGTAATGGAATTGGTAGTGTCAGGCATGCTCAACAAGCAGATAGCATCCGAGCTCGGTACCACCGAAATCACTGTGAAGGTTCATCGAGGTCACGTGATGAGCAAGATGCAAGCGGAGTCTCTGGCCGAACTGGTTAGGATGTCGGAGAAGCTAAAGCTCAGAGCAAAGAAATAAGCGCTGTTTGCGAACTGACTCTACGTCCATCTCAAGTCAGCAGTGGCAATCGTTACTCAACGACAGACTTATACCAAAGGATAATTGCGCTCTACCAACGCATAATTGCGCGCTTCGTATCGCAGCGGTACCTTGATGTTATGGCGGGTCAGAGGAAGGCGAATATGGTTGCAATCATCGATGACGATGAGTCAGTTCGGAGTGCTCTCGAGGGCTTGATGAAAGCGGTCGGTCTGTCAGCGCGGGCATTTGCGTCGGCGGAAGAGTTTCTGAAGTCGGGCGAGCAGCATCAGACGGCATGCCTGATAGCTGACATTCGCATGCCCGGAATGTCTGGACTCGATTTGCAGGCCAGGTTGAACTCACAGAAATGCAGAATTCCAACAATCTTCATCACCGCGCATGGAGACGCAGACATGCGAATGCAGGCCCTGCGCGCAGGCGCAGTTGAGTTTCTTGCGAAGCCTTTCAACGATGATGTGCTGCTCGAGCACGTAAAGGTGGCTCTGGCCATTTAGGCCCACCGCAGTTCAGGGACGCCAGGAGGTTTCATGGCGACAGCAAGAGTGAACATGGAAGTGCAAGAGCACAACGAGCGCAGGTTCGAGCAAATCATCGGTCGCAGCCGCGCTCTGGAGGCCGTACTCGAAAAGGTGGAGCGAGTGGCGCCGACCGGCTCAACCGTGTTGATTGAAGGGGAAACCGGAACAGGCAAGGAGCTGATCGCTCGCGCCGTCCACAATCTCAGTCCGCGCTGCGGACGGCCATTCATCAAGCTGAACTGTGCAGCGATACCACTCGATTTGCTGGAGAGCGAACTCTTCGGTCACGAGAAGGGCGCTTTCACCGGAGCTATAGCCCAGAAGATTGGCCGATTCGAAATGGCCGATGGCGGTACGCTGTTTCTCGACGAAGTGGGTGACATCCCCGGTGCATTGCAGCCTAAGCTGCTGCGCGTTCTGCAAGAACAAGAGTTTGAGAGGCTGGGAAGCGGCCGCACACATCAGGTGGACGTGCGGCTGGTCGCCGCCACGAACAGAAATCTTGCTGAGATCGTAGCGCGAAACGAATTCCGTAGCGACTTGTATTACCGCCTGAATGTCTTTCCTATTCTCCTTCCGCCCCTGCGCGCACGTCAGGAGGATATCCCGGAACTTGTCATGCACTTCGTCGAACTCTTCGGCCGGCGGCTGGGCAAGCAGATTGACGACGTACCTGCAGAAACTGTGGGCGCATTCATTTCCTATCCTTGGCCAGGAAACATACGCGAGCTTCAGAACCTGGTTGAGCGCGCCGTCATTATGGCGAATGATGGCGTGCTACCAAACCCCCTACCTGTATCGGCGTCGCAACCGATAGTTCGCTCCGCTCCTTCCACTGCAACAACACTTAAAGATTCAGAGCGCGCACTTATTCTGCGCACGCTCGATGAAGTTGGCTGGGTGATTGGCGGAGCAAAGGGAGCAGCTACTAAGCTGGGTTTAAAGAGGACGACGTTAATTCACAAGATGAAGAAGCTTGGCATTGAGAGGCCAATGCGCCCTTTTGATATACCGCCGGAACTGGCTGCCGCGGCTGAGTGATTCCGAGTCGTCGGCCTAATGCCTGCTGTCCTCGTGCCTTTTAAGTGCCGATTTCGGCGCAAGAGCCGTCGACTCGCGGAGTACGAGGCTGGTCTCGAGCAGATACTCCGTTCCATGCTCGGAAGGCGTTTCACGTTCGAGTTCCGTGCGCAAGGCATGGAATGCGAGCCGAGCCAGCTCGGATTGCGACATTCGAACTGTCGTAAGCGGAGGCAATACAAATTGCCCCAGCCTGATGTCATCGAATCCGACCAGCGACAGATCTCTGGGAATGCTCAGACCTTCTTTGTAGCACTTGTGCATGACGCCCAAAGCTGTCATATCGTTTGAGCACATAATCGCAGTGGGACGCTTCGCCAATGACAGCAGCGACTCCATGGCTCTGACTCCGCCCTCGAGCGTGTGATCGGCTTCCACAACGGCGCCTTTTGGTATGTCCAGCCCAATCTCGCCCATGGCCTGATCGAACGCGTTTCGGCGAGAAATTGCTGACTTGAGCGCCATTGGACCTGAAATAAAGGCGATCTGCTCATGTCGAAGCGCGGCCAGATGTTGCACAGCTTGTCGGATTCCATTGAGGTAATCAATTCGGATGTTGCTGACACGCGGCCGCTTCGGCCCGATGTCTACAAAAACAAGCGGCACGTTGGTGAGTTCTCGGTCCTCGAGCAGCAGTTCTTCCATGCCAAATGTCATTACCGCTACGCCATCCACACGCCGTTCCGTCATGCGCTGGACGGACATATCCATTCGTTTGGGATCGTGAACCGTAGAAACGAGCAGGATGTCGTATCCATGTTCGACGGCAATGTTCTCGAAAGCCTGCACAATTTCAGGAAAGAAAGGGTTCGTGATCTCAGAAACAACCAGCCCAAGAATATGGCTCCGGCCGGACACAAGTGCTCGGGCCTGAACATTGGGGCGGTATCCCGACTCCTCGATTACTTTCAAGACCCGCTTTGCAAGGTGCGGATCCACCGTCGGGATGCGGTTGATCGTACGCGAAACCGTCGCGGTGGACACCTTGGCGCGTTTAGCAATTTCTCGAATGT
The DNA here is from genome assembly GCA_964490255.1 of uncultured Terriglobales bacterium. GTDB lineage: Bacteria > Acidobacteriota > Terriglobia > Terriglobales > Acidobacteriaceae > JAJPJE01. The sequence goes on from CAZBCQ010000062.1 coordinate 7,588, forward strand.
TCATTAGCTATGATTTGTTTCGGTGCTCTTCTGGATAACCAACTACTCCGCGCTATTTTAGACCGTTGTCATTCGCGGCATCGGCCGGGCACTGCGACGTCGCATTCGGTATATGTATTCCCCTAAGACTTTCGCTCACTAACCTCGTGATAGACGGAGTACCGTTCATGGACGACTTTCGACAACGGCACGAGCGTTACATTTTGATTTTGCGCAACTGCCCGAAACGCCAGCTTTTCTCCGTCCGGTGCGAGCCAACTCGACGGCTCGTCAACTTTACCCGTGAATTGCAGCGTTGCTGTGGGCTCTTGTTTTTCTTGCGAAGTAAAGTGGCGGTACCACTTGTCACGAGGCTCTTCTTCGAATCGCGCTGCCAGCACCAGAGGACCGTACATGACTGCCTGGAGACTGTCTTTGTCCGGCATCGATGCGGCATGCAAATGCATGGGGAGACTTAGTTCTACGCGATCGCCATTCTTCCATGGCCCACGCAGAACAAGGTAGCTACCCGGATCTGCGAAAGCAGGCGTGGTACGGCCATTTACTTTTACGCTGCCGCCTCTCACCCAGTACGGGATGCGCAACTTCAGATCGACATCCAGAGGTTTCGCTGCCGAGATCGACAGAGTCGTCCCTTGCTCTTCTGGAAGTGAGGTTTGCTGCGTGACGCGAATACCCTTCTCTGGCCAGTTCACTTCTGACGCGATGTAGAGGTTCACAAACAGGGAATCATCGTCGTGAAAATAGATGGTATCCGTCAACTTGCCGAATTCTTCGGCACCTGTTCCGTTGCAGCACCAGAAGGAATCGAAAGGCTTCGCATAGATCTTGGAGTAGCCGCTCCCCAACGAGAGGTAATAGACGGTTGTGCCCGTCTCCGGGTCGATCGTTCCCATGCGGTGGTTGAACAGCACGCGCTCGTAGTAGTCGATGTACTGCGCCTTTGGCGACCAGCCGAACAAATGTCGCGTCAGTTTCATCATGTTATATGCGCAACAGTCTTCGGCTGTATGCGGGCTTAATTGTGTCGAAAGCATGCCGGGATCCGATCGCCACACCTCAAAATTGCTGGTGCCGCCAGTGCAATACGAGCGCTCGGTCACAACTTCGTTCCAGAAGTAGTCGGCGATGTTCCAATACCGCTTGTCGCCGGTAAGTTCATACAGTCGGGCGGCGGCGATGACCTGCGGAACATGCGTGTTAACGTGCAGTCCTTTCAGTTCGTCCCTGTGGGCTGCCAGTGGATCAAAGAACCACTTCTTGTCGAAGCGCCGCGCCAGGTCGAGATACTCACGCTTTCCGGTTACGCCGTAAAGGTTGCTGAGGACCTCGCCCATGCCGCCATACTCCACGCCGAGTACGCGCTGCATCTGTGATTCGCTTAGCGGATCGGTCCAGCTGCGCACCCATTGCGCCATCTTCTCGACTGTTTCCAGAGCCTGCTCGTTGCCGGCCAGCACGTACATGTCGAAATGGCCTGCCATAACTTTGTGCATCGTGTAGAAGGGCGCCCAAACGTTCACGCCATCGCGTAGGCGATCGAATTGCTCCTGCGGAAAAGCGCTCAAGTAGCCATTCTTGAATTGGGCCTGGCATTTTGCGAGTTCCGCAACCATCATGTCGCCATTGCGTTTGAGTTCCTCGTCGCCCGAACTGGCAAACGCCAGCGCACAAGCCGACAAATAATGGCCACCGGCGAAATGACCACGTAACTCACAATCGGGCTTTTCCCAATCCCCGAGCGGCTCCGCCGAAGAGGGCAGCCCCGCCGTTACGCGAAATGTGTGAAGCAATCGGTCGGGTGGTAACGTCTTCAAGTAGCGCCGATTCGCTTCAGCCGCCGCACTGAAGGGGCCCGGGCCGAGCCGCACGTTACTCATGGGAAATGGCACAGCTTGCAACGGAACAATCTCGCGACCGGTGTGCTTTGGTGCGGCAGCGGAACTACTACCGGCGCTCTGGTTCTCAAAGGCGAATACAGGCGTACGAAGAACGGCACCTGCACCGGCAACAGTGGCGGCGGTAGCAACGAATTTGCGGCGACTGATTTTCTCCAAGATGGCTCCTCTGCTGCGAATCAACGAATCACGAGAGCGTTGTTTGACTATTCCGGTAACACGATTTGACCGTTGACCTCGAAGTTCCCGCTGACAGCCGGAACTCCGGTTTCAGGCTGTCCGCTACCAATCGAGACCGTGTACTTGCCGTGGGCCACGATGACGTCCCCAAGATCGGTGACCATGCTTAGATCACGGCTGTTCAGATGGAACTCCACTTTCTGACTCGCTCCCGGTTCCAGGTGTACGCGCTGAAATCCTCTCAGTGCACGAAGCGGCGCTCCGGCAAGGTCGGGGAATTTCAGGTAGAGCTGCACGACCTCGTCGCCTGCAATCTTCCCTGTGTTGGTCACAGTCACCGAAGCTTCGAGGGGATCATTCGGGTCGATGGGCGATCGTGGCAACGTGAGACCGCTATACCCAAAATTGGTGTAGCTGAGGCCATATCCGAAAGGCCACAGCGGTTCGCCTTTGAAGTAGCGATAGGTGCGACCGTTCATCGAGTAGTCCTCAAAGTGAGGCAACTGGTGAACATCTTTATAGAACGTTACTGGCAGCCGTCCCGCAGGATTGTTTTTTCCGCTCAGCGTTTCCGCGATCGCGGCGCCGCCTTCTTCACCGGAGTACCAGGCTTCGAGAATGGCGTTCGCATGCGCCTTTTCCCAGTTCACGCCCAAGGCGCTTCCGTTCATAAGCACGATAACCAGAGGCTTTCCGGTCGCGGCGACCGCTTGCACCATGTCCTCTTCCGGTTGCGGCAAGTCGAGGCTGGTGCGGTCTCCCCCAGAGAAGCCGGGTTGATCAACTGGCATCTCTTCGCCTTCGAGGCGGCTGGTGAT
>CAZBCQ010000062.1:10583-13884 GCA_964490255.1 uncultured Terriglobales bacterium
CAGAGAAGCCGGGTTGATCAACTGGCATCTCTTCGCCTTCGAGGCGGCTGGTGATCCCAACGACTGCGATTACAACGTCTGCATTCTTTGCGGCTGAGACGACGGCGGGATCGGGAGCGTTGTTGACGGGAGCCCAAAGCAGTTGCGCTTCGGGCTTAGCGCCGGATGAGCGACCATAGGACACCTCCAGCTTCACACGCTGTCCTTTTTCTAAATGCACGCGGCCGAGGTTCGTGCCTCCACCCCACATCTGCGCGATTTCCTTGTCGCCAACCGAGACGCGCGCGAATCCATCCGCCTTGATACCGAACAGGTAGTCCCCAGTTTGATTTGGATTCAGCGACCCGGTCCATTCCACCGAGAGTTGAGTTGTTCCCTTTGCTTCCGCAGGAAGGCTATCTTCACTTAAATTCACGCCCGGCTCCACACGAGAGGTAATCGGAGTCGGCTTGCGTTCAGCAAAATGCAGGCCCTTTCCGTATTCGGCCTTCAGGCCTGGTTTTCCGTCGGGCGTCATCAATACCGAAACAGGGACTGGATTGCCCTGGTTAGAGAGGAATTGGGTGCCGGGTACATAAGTAATCTTCGCGTTAGGGAATTCAGCTTTCACGCCCTCCAGCACGCTTACGCTGTGGGTCGGAGTTCCGTTGTAGTTGCCAAGCAGGACTGCGGTCTGGTCGGCAAGTGGGCCGACTACGGCGATGCGCTGCACGGGCTTCAAAGGCAACACGCCGTCGTTCTTCAGCAGCACCATAGATTCGTTCGCAAGCCGGCGCGCCAGTGCGCGATGCGCCGCGCCATCAAGCTGGCGCTCATCGATCTTGCTGTACGGGACCGTCTCAGGGGAGTCGAACATGCCCAGCCGCATGCGCGCTGTGAATAGGCGAATCAGCGCCTTGTCGATGTCGTTCTCAGACAGATACCCCTGCTGCACCGCTTCGATATATGGCTTGTAGTCGTGGTCGTCGGCGACCTTACCGAAGTCGACGCATTCGTTGTCCATGCCACGTTGCAGAGAGATAGCAGAAGCTTCCGGCTGCGTGGGACGGTAGCGGTGTCCAGAAAAGATGTCGCGCACCGCGCCGCAGTCGGAAACAACATAGCCCTGGAACCCCCATGCACCGCGAAGCAATCGTTGAAGCAGGAACTGGTTGGCACAGGCCGGCTCTCCATTGATGCCGTTGTACGCACACATCACCGATCCGGCGTGACCTTCGACAATGGCGGCACGAAACGCAGGCGTATACGTATCCAGCTGATCATGCTTTGTTACATCCACGTCGGCGAAGTGACGTGTGGGCTCGGGTCCGCTGTGCACGGCGAAGTGCTTCGGCGTCGAGATCGCGCGGTAATATTGAGGATCGTCGCCCTGTATTCCGGTCACGTACGCAACCGCAAGGCGTCCGCTCAAAAAGGGATCTTCTCCGTAGGTTTCCTGACCGCGGCCCCAGCGCGGATCACGGAAAATGTTAACGTTAGGCGCCCAGAAATCGAGGCCCTCGAAAATATCGGAGTGCCCTGCCCGCTCGGCCTGCACATGCTTGATGCGGCCTTCAATGCCGATCGCAGTCGCCATCTCGTGGATGCCCGGAACGTCAAACGTTGCGGCAAGCCCGATCGGCTCGGGAAATTCGGTGGTGCCGTTCACAGCGACCCCGTGAAGGGCCTCGCTCCACCAGTCATACGCGGGTACACCGAGCCGTGGGATAGCGCGAGCCTGATTTACGAGTTGCGACGCTTTCTCCTGCAGCGTCATACGGTGAACCAGGTCAGCAGCACGCTGCTCAGGCGTAAAGATGGGATTCATGTAAGGCAGTTTGGAAGTGTCTTGCGCAACGGCGGCGCAAGTTATGAAGGCGAAGTAGACACTGAGTACAACTGGGATGAATTTTCCGCAATACTTCATCTGGTCTCCGTTGAATGTATCGACATGCCCTTATCGGCAACCTGCCTGAAAGCAGAGATTCTCACTGAAAAACTTCATGACATGATTCTGGAAACGATCGGCTACCTTGCTGGTATGAGTTCCCGGATACACTTCAAAGCTGTTCACGATTCCGTACTTTTCCAGAACTTCGTGCAGCTTGCCGGCGTCGATCCGTAACCCGTCCTGGTCGCCGACATCGATGGAAATCGCGCGATACTGGCGCAGATCGGCGATGTACTGATCGACAAAAGCCAGTGGGGCGTTCGCCGTCCACTTTGCGAGCACGTCCGGCTGAGGTACGCCGTCTTTTGTGGGAAGGTCAAGGTAAAGCGGCGGATTTTTGGAGTCGGGGGACCAAGCCGCTGCCGTGGCAAGCTGAGCGCGGGCAAAGAACGGCAGGTTCGCCGAATCCGCTGGTGTTTTCACCGCCTCCAGGGTCCTTGCGAGTTCTGAGCTTGGGCCGGCGGGTCGCGGAGATAAGCAACACGGACTCATGATGTATAAGCTGCCGAACACGTCGGCATGTTTCATGCCGATGCGCGTGGCACCGTAGCCTCCCATCGAGTGGCCAACCAGACCACGGCTCTGTCGATCGGGAATCGTGCGGTAGTGCGCGTCGATATAGGCGACGAGGTCGTGCGCAATAAACTGTTCGAAATCTCCTGTGGTGACCGAACTCGAATACATGGAACCGTTGTGCACGGTTTTTGAGTCGGGCAGGACGACGATCATTTCTTTCGCGCCCTGGGCGAAGGAACCCTCAATGGTCTGTGGGACGTGAATCTCATGGCTCCATTGCTCGGCGCCGATGAAATAACCATGCAGCGCATAAATGACCGGATACCGCCGGGACTCCTCCCTTGCGTAGCTGGGTGGCAAGAAGACGAATACGTCGCGATCGACCGCATCGCCCTCCAGATTGCCTTCGAGAGCTTTCCCGTGGACCTTGATATGCTCTACCGCGACGGGCTTGGCGCCGGGCACTGGCGCAGGTACATCAGTCTGCACTTGTGCCGCAAGGTGGATCCCAAGCGTAATGGTTATCGCTAAGGTCATCTCATAAAGGAATCCGGTAGTTCTCATTGCTGCTCCCTCGTCAATAAATATCGCTATGCGATTTATCTTGGGCTCACGACCATCCTATAAAGATCTGTCATCCAGCGGGCGACTCTCGCAATATCTTGTGATTCATTCAGATCCCGACGAACTACTGCACTGCGAACGAAAAAATACTGACGCTGAAGGGCGGGACAGACATCGCATCGGCGGGCGATGCTAGTGTTTGCTCCTGCACTTCAACTTGCGGCTTCTGTCCCGCCGTGATGGTTGCGTCGACGCTCGCCGGTGCCATTCTCCACAGACGCCCCTGGTTCG
>CAZBCQ010000062.1:13984-17025 GCA_964490255.1 uncultured Terriglobales bacterium
TGGTTCGAAAGTTTTGCGCCGGCTATAGATAAATTCAGGTGCTGCTCGGAATCCGATGGATTCAGCACAGCGAACGTAAGCGTCTTACGATCCTCGCTGACGGCCGCGCTGACATCCAGGGGATAGGTGTCACTACCCGGATTGACTCTAGGTTGGTCACCGCCCGCAGGGTATATCGGCTTGGGCTGCGGCGAATTTCCAGATACTTCTACCGGAACCGTGCCGAAATGCTCCCGATACATCTTGAAAAGCAGACCTGTTGGACTCAAAACCGCATCGGTTCGATCTTCACTGATCATTGCTGTTGCGAACGTGAATCCACCTAGCTGATACAACTCAGAATGGCGAAACATTTCGTGAAAGGCCCAAGCGTAGGCGGGGACCACCTTGTAAGAGTTTGGCGGAGCGCCGATATAGGCCCATTCATCCAGACTGATTGGAACCGGCTTTGCTTTGAGCGCAGGGATACGTTTCAGGTATTCCTGATAATGCTCGTATTTCACGCGAACCTGCGTGGCCGGTGCGCGCTCCCATTCGACAAGCGTCTGACCCTCTATGCTGACCTTCTCGCCTTTCTCAATATCGAAGCGCTGATTGCTGCTGGAATAGAAATGCTCGCTGAGCAGATCAATATTATTCAGGCAGTGGGCGAGCAAGTTGCCGCTCCAATCTGCCGGTGAGAGGTAGTCAGGTACAATTTGGCCGTTGAGGCGCTTTGACTGTTTGGAGCCGGTCATGGCGTCGGGCATTGCTCCCGCAGCGATGAGCTTGATGCCTGGGTCCACTGCTCGCATCGCCCTCGCAAACGCGTCGTGTTTCACTTCCCATTGTGCGACTGGCATGAAGCCCATCTGCCACTCGCCCCACGGTTCATTACCGATACCCCAGAACTTCACGTTGTATGGTTGCGGATGACCATTCGCGGCGCGCAATCTGCCCATCGGCGTCGTGGCTGCGCCATTCGCATATTCGACAAGTTGGGCTGCAGACCACGCGTCTCCGAAACCAGCATTCACCGTCACATACGGTTCGACATCCAGCAGCCGACAAAGCGTCACGAATTCATCGGTGCCCACGTCGTTCGGCTGAACGGCGTGCCAGACGGGATCCATTCGGGGTGGACGCTTGTCAGGATCGCCTATGCCATCGCGCCACTCGTATGCCGATACAAAGTTGCCGCCCGGGAAGCGATATACGCCGGAATGCAATTGCTTGAGCGCCGCTACAACTTCCGCGCGAAAACCCTGCACGTTGTTGGCTGGCATCAACGAGACTGCTCCAACATGAAAGGAGCCGCTACCGGTGCTCACGATCTCTAGACGCCCATCATCAGTGTCAGCTTTTGGCTGGAAGTCCAGGTAAATTTTCCTATAGACCGGACCGACTTTCGTGATGATAGCGGTTTGGCGATCGCCCGCTGTGCTTCCCCAGATCAGGCTTACTTTCACTCTCGTGCCGGGAGTACCAGCGAGAATGATGCGTCCCCTGTAGGACCTCCCCTTGCGTACTGCTAATCCTGCTTGCTGGATTCCGTGCACTTCCGATGCACTGAGCTTGACCATCGGCGTGTGGTCGCCAACGTATGGGTGATCGGCGTCCATCGTTACGAATTCGTCGGCGCCAATTGGTGTCCAATGCCGCAACGCGGCCCGCCTCCAACTTGGTCCCTCAGGTTCGGCTGGCGGATGCGATGTGATGGGATAGTAAAACTTCCGATCGTCCAGCATCTCTGCCCATATGCCGTTGTTGACGATTCCTCCGATGTGCTCCAAAAACTGCCCGTAAACATATTTTGAGATTGGTGCGCCGGGTTTCGATACGTCGATGGTCGCGTTGATTGCTGCACTTTGCGCAGAAGCAAGAGTGGAGAAGAGAAGTGCCACAAGCAGCAAGGGGTGCTTCGTCACAGGATTCTTTGCGTTCGAATGCACCGTATGATGGCCTCCACTGCGAACTTCAGAACCACATCGCAGACCTGACGTGCAGTTGCTTTATTGCTCCACCGAAACAACGGTTACCGACTTCGGCGCCAGTTCCAGAACAAGTTTGCCGCCTTGAACTCTCGCAGAAACGGGCTTCGGCACGACCGTGTTCGGCGAATCAAAAGTGTTAACGCTGTCGACCTTGGGCGCGGTTAGCGTTTGTCCCACGGCGGATTTGGCCGCGACGCCAGTCACGCTTGCATCGATTTCGACCGCCTGATTCGGGTCAAGGTTGGTGACGGCCAGCCATAGCTTGCCCGCGCTGTCCTTCGCGGCGATGGCGTCGACGCGCGGCAAACTGATGTCGCCGCGTGTGTACGTACCAGCGTCAAAAGCGACCGGCACGAAGGTGGCGTCCTGGAACGGCACATACATCTTGAACACGTAATACGTCGGCGTCAGGACAATCTTTTCTTTGTCTGTCATGATCATCGCCTGCAGGACATTGATCATCTGGGCGATGTTGGCCATGCGCACGCGGTCGGCGTGACGAGCAAAGATGTTCAGGTTAAGCGCGGCAAGTATCGCGTCACGCTGGCTGTTTTGTTGCACCAGGAAACCAGGATTGCTGCCCGGTAGCGGCGCGTACCAGGCGCCCCATTCGTCAACGACAAGTGCGACCTTTTTTTGCGGGTCGTACTTGTCCATGATCGCCGAGTGCTTACGAATCAGGTCGTCCATCTCCAGAGTGGACTTGAGGATCTGGCTATACTCGGTCTCTCCGAATCCGACGGATTTAAACGAAGGTGGCCAGGGGCCGCCCACCGTGTAGGAGTGCATGGAAAGACCATTGAAGTCCCAACTCCATGTGTGCTGCTGCCAGGCCTTCATGATGGTTTCGGTCCATTCGGTCCATCGGGGTTCGCCGCCCCCGGGACCGACGGCAATCTTCAGCATCTGGTCCCTGTCTTGTTGCGCCGGATTGAAATTCCTGACGAAGTGACTGTAGATCTTGAGTTGGCTCAGGTAATAATCGGGCGTCATATTGCCGCCACAATCCCAACTTTCGTTACCGATACCCAGGTAGGGGACCCTATAGGGAGCAGGATGGCCGTTGGC
>CAZBCQ010000062.1:17125-21422 GCA_964490255.1 uncultured Terriglobales bacterium
CCGTGTCCGAGGTGCTCGGCGAACTGGCCAAAGATATTGCGATCGATCTTCGCACCAGGTTTGGACGCGTCCACAGACACTTCGACCTTGTCGGCGGCCATGGCAGGAGCCGAGACGCCGATGACCAGGAGCGCGAGGGAGATAAGAATTTGAGATCTTCTAATGATTGATGATTTTCGGATCGCTAACGCGAATGAAACTGGTTGGTAATCGTTTACCGCAAGATTCAAAACTGCATAACGATCGGAGGTCACTGTTGGGTGGTTCATGTTTTGTCGACGTGCATTCTTTCACTCCAGATAGGCTGGTTTCAACACAATTTGTGACTTTTGCTGGGCTGCCCGGATCGATTTAGGACGGTTTTCTTGATACCGTGTTCGGGTGCTAAGGCTAGAAAACGCTTTCTACGGTCCTGCGGTTAGGCTATTTGTACGAATGTTGCCGTCGAAAAAGCTTCCGGCGCTTCTGTTGGCACTGCTGGCAGCATTGGGCCTAGCGGCGCAGCAAAGCGTCACGATCGAGGTCAACGTAGCCAGGCCACTTGGGCCGTTCGAACCGGTGTGGGCGTGGGTTGGCCACGACGAACCCAATTACACGTACAGCGAGGAAGGACGCAGCCTTCTTACGAAACTCTCACAACTCAGTTCCTATCCGGTTCACGACCGTACGCACAACTTGTTGACCTCCGGCGATGGCACGCCCGCGCTGAAATGGGGCTCCACGAATGCGTTCACTCGGGATGCGTCCGGCAGACCGGTTTATAACTGGATGATTATCGACAGGATCTTTGACACCTATAAAGCCACGGGCATAAGTCCATTCGTGGAGATCGGATTCATGCCCGAAGCTCTCTCTCCTCACCCCGAGCCATATCAGCATCATTGGCCTCGGGACTTCGGAACCGGCTGGGCGTATCCGCCAAAGGATTATCAGGAATGGTCAGACCTTATCTATCGATGGGTTCGTCACATGGTCGACCGTTATGGGGCCGCGGAAGTGGCGAAATGGGAGTGGGAGGTCTGGAACGAGCCCGACATTGTTTATTGGCACGGCACCGTCGAGGACTATTGCAAGTTCTACGACTACACCGTCGCTGCAGTGAGGCGAGCTCTCCCGAATGCGCGGGTGGGTGGTCCCGCCACTACTGGTCCCGCGAATAAGGCCGCCGCCGATTTCCTGCGTGCTTTCCTCGAGCATTGCGCTGATGGTCAGAATTATGCGACGGGGAAAAAAGGCGTTCCGCTCGACTTCATCTCGTTCCACGCGAAAGGAAGAGCACGCATGCTGGATGGCCACGTGGAATTGAACATCGGAGCGAATTTGAGGGACATCGACCAGGGATTCACGATCATCGAGAAGTTCCCCAAGCTTCGCCAGTTGCCGGTGGTTCTTAGCGAATCAGATCCGGAGAGTTGTGCGGCATGTGATGCTACGTCGCATCCTGAAAACGGCTATCGTTTAAGTTCGCAATATGCGAGTTATGAGGCGGATCTGGTAAGCGGAAGTCTGGCTCTCGCTCAGCGGCACCACATCAAATTAGAAGGCTCAATTACCTGGGCCTTCACCTTCCCCGGCCAGCGCATTTTTGCAGGGCTTCGCTCTCTTGCAACTCGAGATATCGACCTGCCTGTGCTCAATCTATTTCGGATGCTCGGGCAGATGAAAGGCGAACGCGTTGCGGCTGAAAGTACCGCGGCGCTTAGTCTCGACGACATCTTGCAGTCGAGTGCCCGAACCAAACCAGACGTCAACGCAATTGCCACGCGCGACAGCCACAGAATCGATGTGCTCGTCTGGAATTACAACGATAGTTCTGTCGAGTCGCAGGCAGCGGAAGTCCATCTCAGAATTGAAGGCCTGCCCCAAGGCGTGTCCCAATTGCTAATTGAGCATTGGCGGGTGGACCATGACCACAGTAATGCATACGCTGCATGGCGAGCGATGGGATCGCCCCAGAGTCCCTCAGCCGATCAGTATCAGCACATAAAGGCGGCAGGACAACTTCAGACGCTCGAATCTCCGCGCCGGATTGCAGTTCAAGCAGGCGCTGTTGAGATTACGTTTGCTGAACCAACTGAAGGTGTATCGCTGCTCAGCCTTAACTGGTGATTTGCGACAGGTGCTGGCGGCACGAGAAGCACGCTTATGGCTCCTCGATGCGCTGAATGCGATTGACTGGAAGGTCTTTCAAGGTCTGGCGGGTGCCACTCGGCCAACGGATTTCGAGCTGTTTTACAGTCTTGAATTGGCCCAAACCAAAATGTGCTCGCGGGTCGCGCGACGCACCATATCCCGCGCTCGTCGAGACTATGTCGTATTGCGAAACTCCGTCATCGGTCGTCAGTTTGAGTTGCGCCCCAATCGCCATCCGGTTGCTTCGCTTGCCCACGAGTTTGAACGCCACCCAGTTGTTGCTGTTGCTGGAAACGTTGCGCAGGATCTTTGCTTTTCCGTTCAACACAGTGACAACCATGTCCAGGCGTCCGTCATTATCCAGATCGCCAATGGCTGCGCCGCGATAGGCGGCGGAGACCTGCATGTCCGGACCCGCCTGCGCCGTCACATCTTCAAATGTCATCTTGCCCAAATTGCGGAAGATCGTATTTGGTTCGCCGTAAGTACGACTGGTGAACTCGGCGATGTTGTCGAGGACGTTGGAACGGGCCACGAACAGGTCCTTCAGGCCATCGTTGTCAAAGTCGGCGACACCGTTCGACCATCCCGACATTTGCAGGGTAGGCCGCGCCAGTCCGCTGCGACCGGTTACGTCGATGAAGATGCCGTTACCGACATTTCGGAACAGGGGAAAGGTTTCCAGTTCGGTGGCAGTGTGCCAGATGTCAGGCAGGCCGTCGTTGTCCAGATCGCGAAACTCCGCTCCCATACCCGAAACGGCCTTACCGTTCTCGGAGTAAGCCACGCCGGCGTCCATCGACACTTCTTCAAAAGCTTTTCCCTTCAGGTTGTGGAAGAGCGAGTTCGGCATGTTGTCGTTTGCTACGAAAATGTCGACGAAGCCGTCGCCATCATAATCATTGAAACCCACGCCCATGCCTTTACCCAGGCGTTTGGAGATGCCAGTCTCCTCGGAAACATCGGTGAAGGTGCCATCGCCGTTATTGCGGTAGAGCGTCGAGGGCAGCGGTTCGTAGAATTTCGGATGGCAGTAGGCGCGCAAGCGGCCTCCGCTCAGGCATACGGGATCGCCGTTGACATGCCAGCGACAGTAATTGGAGACAAACAGGTCCAGCTTGCCATCATTGTTATAGTCGACCCAACCGGCGGCCGCACTCCACATCTTCTCGCCCTTGTAAGTCGGCGAGCCGACGCCTGCTTTATCGGTGACATCGGTGAAGGTCCCATCACCGTTGTTGTGATACAGGTGATTCTTGCTGACGCTCGCGACGTAAATATCCTCCCAACCGTCGTTATCGAAGTCGCCGACCGCTACTCCCATGTCGAAGCCATCGCCCGCCAGTCCGGCCTTCTCCGTGACGTCGGTAAAGGTCCCATCGTGGTTGTTGTGATAGAGACGGTTGTAATACTTCGGAGAGTCTTTCTTCAGCGAAGGGAGCGCAGCGCCATTAATGAGGAAGATGTCGAGGTATCCGTCGTTGTCGTAATCGATCAGGCCGACACCCGACAACATTGTCTCTGGCTGATTCTTATTCGGTGTGGGACTACTGTCGGCAAAAAAATCTATGCCTGAGCGGCTGGTGACATCTTCGAAGCGGATGCTGCTGCTACTCGCAGCTACCTTATACAGCGGCTGCTCAATGATGATTGCTATCGTAACAAGTGCGAGGAGACCCAATCGAGGCCGAAACATTGCGCGCCAGTGTAGCACGGAATTTTTTCGTCGAGAGCTATCGATCCGTCGCATCAGCCAACGCCTTCAGGCGTTCGAATTCGGCTCGTTCTCGCGAAGCATCACCGGTTCTGCCTGCCTGGCTCAAGGCTCGCGAAAGCGCGAAATGAGCATCGGGGCTGCCGGGTGAAAGCTTGACAGCGATTTGCAACTGTTCGATGGCATGATCGGGTTTCTCGAGTGCCAACCACAGCCGGCCACATGCCACATGCGCCACGAAATTATCTGGCGCCAACGCAACCGCCTCCCTGGCATACTTCAGACCCTGTTCGTAGTCGGCTGCGTTCAGGAATTCAAAAGCAAGTTGGATCCGCGCCGCAATGTGATTGGGGGTAATTTCAAGTTCACGGCGGAATTCGTCCATCGCGAGAGGAGGATGCTCCTTCAGCAGAAACACGCCGTACATGTAGTGCACGCCGGATTCGGACG
>CAZBCQ010000063.1:0-5062 GCA_964490255.1 uncultured Terriglobales bacterium
GATTGGGCCGCCGCTTCTTCCATCAGCTTCTGCGCGGACTGGCAAGGCAATCACGCTGATCCCGAGCGAACGACTGAGGTACAGGTTCTATGGTCGCCCGAGACTCTGTTTTTTCGGTTCGAGTGCCGCTATCGCGAGATGTGGGTGTTCGACGATGCGGAGCCGAATGGGCGGCGAGATGGCCTATGGGATCGAGATGTTGCCGAGGCATTTCTCCAGCCTGGCGATTTCGGTTCGCGCAATTACAAGGAGTTTGAAGTCAGCCCCAATGGTTTTTGGGTCGACCTGCAGATATCGGAAGCGCCGCGTCGCGACTTGAAGAGCGGACTTCGTTGCACGGCGAGCATCGATGAGAAGCGTAAGCTGTGGAGCGCACAACTTGCGATCCCGATGCGCTCGCTGACGCTTAGCTTCGATCCGAACAAATCGTGGCGTGCGAACTTCTTCCGAGCGGAAGGGAAAGATCCGAATCGCGCGTATCTCGCCTGGCGGCCTACGCGTACTCCGCAGCCGCAGTTCCATGTTCCCGCTGCATTCGGCACGTTGACATTTCAAAAATAGGTCGTTCGTTCCGCCGGACTCAGCGCTGCGGATTGTCTGGTGGTGGTTGAGGCGCGTCGGTTGGAGGAGCGTCGACTGGAGCAGCCTCAGCGTTAGGCGTAGGCTGATCTCCCCCCTGTGGACCGGGCCAGTCCACCTTCGGAGTGAGAATGAGCTGCTGTAATCCCTGCGGCGATTCCACAATCACATAATTGAACGAAGAGCCGTGCAGAAGAGCCGCGATGACGTCGCGCGGATTGCCGGGTCCGAGCTTGGCGACAACATGTTCGCGGCCTGCGTCGCTCCACGGCGGCATCTCAATCTCGGCACCGGTCTTCGCGCCAACCTCGAAAAGAATGTCCGTCAGCACGGAGTTGTTGGCTTCGATAGAAAGCAATCCGTTGGCGAAGTGAATGTTCGGCGGATGCGGTCCGAACGTATTGTTAGCGGCTGCCTGAGGCGCGACTTCCTTTACAGGGGCCACACGGGAAACGTGCTGCACCGCCGATGCACGAGCTACAACCGCATGCGAGACTGGTTGAGCTACAGCTCGATGAACGACTGGGGACGGCTTGCTGGTCGCGGTCGGTGCGGAAGTGGTCTCCGTTTTCGGCGTAGTACTGGCGACCTGCGCCGCCGCCGCGGCTCCCGTCTGGAACTTGATGGTTAGCTCATTGCCGTTCGGCTCGACTTGCGGCTTTCTGGTTCCACTAGCCACGTCGAAAACAACTCGCGTCACCGGAGGTTTTTCCTGGTAGAGCGAGAGTCGCACGGTTTGCACAGAGCCGTCGCCCACCGTGATTCGTCGTGACGTGCTGCCGGGAAGCGTTCCAGGAAAATCCATCACAATGCGATCCGGTTCACGCTCACTCCAGAGTTTGGGCGTGACGGCCTGGCTCAGTTTCACGGAAAAGCTCAACTCACCTTTTCCCGGATGCACCGAAAGTGATTCAATGACCGCGTTCTCTGCGGACGAGGCGGCAACCGGTACAACGGGCGGAGCCTTCGCAACCGGTGTCTTCACTGCGGGGGACGGCTTTGCTGCAGCCTGAGTGGCTGCTGGGGGCGCTTCGCTGGAACTTGCGCTGACGTGCAGCACGACGGCATCGCCGACCGTCTCCAATCGGCTGGAGATGGGCTTGCTGAGGTCGATCACGACTCGCGCAACCGGTGGATCCACCTGGAATTGCGAAACGCGGACCTGCAGTACACCGTCCTGGTTCACAGCAACGCGCTGATTGCCGCTGCTGAATTGCGCTCCCCGGAAATCAAGCACGATGCGGTCGGGATCTTTCATCAGCATTTTGTGCGGTGCAATCCCGTGCGCGGGAATCCGTATTTCGACAGAGCCTCCTTGGTGAGTGGCTTGAACGTCGCCCAAAGTTGCCGGAGCAGGAGTGGGCGTCGCGGTCGTTGCGGGCATCTGTTGGGCTGAGGCGGAGCAGATGAGCAAGACTGCCGAGCAAATCACCGGAATCGCACGGACGAACGGCATCGAGGGATTGAGGAGTTTACGAGACTCGAACTAGTTTCAATCAATGTGGCTGAATTTTCAATCGTGCAAATACCCGTTCTTGAAACTAAGGTTCGTGTGGAGCGTCCCAAAAAGTAACGGGTTGGCGACTACGGCATGACATCTGAGCGGGCTTTTCCCGTTAAAACAATGTCAGAACGAGACCGCGGAGGCGACATGAATGATTCGTCACTCTGAGGAAAGAAAGCTGTTACGCCCGTGCTGTAGGGTAGAAGAACGCGAGAGAGGCAGGTTACAGGGAATGTCCTAATTGGACGCGTCCTTCCTCGCCGTGGGCGCTGGTGCCGGCGAAACTGTGCATCGATTTGAGTGTTAATGTTTGGACGCTCACACGCGCAAGACTAGGAGTAAAAGCATTCGTTATACCGAGATATTGATAGCAGGTGGTGGACCCTCAGGGCTGGCGGCGGCGATCGCTGCAGCGCGCGAGGGGTTCAGCGTGACGGTAGTGGATCGTGCACTTCCTCCCATCGACAAGCCCTGCGGCGAGGGAATCATGCCGGACGGTTTGAGCGCTCTTCACGAGATGGACATCCATCTTGAGGCGACATCAGCGGTTCCCTTCGAGGGAATTCGTTTTGTGGGTCATGGGGGCGAGGTGCACGCACGCTTCGAGGCCGGAAACGGCCTCGGCATTCGTCGGACGACTTTGCATCGCGTGCTTTTGGAACGCGCTGCGAAGGAAGGCGTATCGATGGAGTGGGGCGTCTCGGTTGATCACATGAGCGCGCATACCGCACAGGTTGGGTCGCAGCAAATTCGTTATCGCTGGCTGGTTTGCGCGGATGGCCAGAACTCCCGGCTGCGCGCACTCGCAGGGCTCGATTCTGTTCGCGTCCTTGGACGCCGTTACGGGTTTCGCCAGCACTTCCGCGTCACGCCATGGTCGCGGAGCGTGGAAGTGCATTGGAGCGACTGTGGTCAGCTTTACATCACACCCACGGCGAGCGACGAAATCTGCGTGGCGTTCATCACCTCGAATCCGAAGATACGTCTGCGTCAGGCGCTGCGAGAGTTTCCGCACGTAGAGGAGCGCCTGCGCGATTGCGCTCCGGTTACGCGCGAACAGGGAGCAATCACTTCGACATCGAGCCTGCGTTTGGTCCATCGAGACCGAATCGCATTGCTGGGAGAGGCCTCAGGTTCGGTGGACGCGATCACGGGCGAGGGGCTCTCGACGGCTTTTCATCAGGCGAATGCATTCGTTGCTGCGATCAAAAAGGACGACTTGAGCCTGTACGAATCCGCGCATCGGAAAATCATGCGGCGTCCGCGCGCGATGGCGCGCCTGCTGCTCATGATGGACCGTAATCCATCCATGCGGCATCGCGTCCTGCACGCGCTGTCGTCGGAGCCAAGCGTGTTTTCGCGGTTGCTTGCAATTCACACTGGCATGCTTTCTCCGGTGCAGTTTGGACTGCACGGAGCACTTTCGTTTGGCTGGGGATTGGTGAGCGCGTAGATCATGCGGAACCAGCGGGATATGCGACTAATGTATCGATCTGGCCGAGTTATCACGGCGGGCATCCTGTTGATGCAGTCGCTATGGGCTGCGAATCTGACGGCCCAGCAGAGGACCTTGGAACTCGATCCGGCGAAAACGCAAATTCAGTGGACTCTTGGAGACGTGCTGCACACCGTGCACGGGGTATTTCAGATGCGGAGCGGAGTAATCACTTTCGATCCGGCAACAGGCGCGGCTAGTGGCGAGATCATCGTTGACTCAGCGAGTGGCGACAGCGGAACTAAGGCGCGCGACAAAAAGATGGATAAGGATGTTCTGCAGACAGAACGGTATCCGGAAATCGCGTTCTATCCGAAGCGCGTAATCGGAAGTGTTCCCAGCCAAGGCGGGTCGCAGATTCAGGTGCAAGGATTGTTTCGGCTGCATGGATCGGATCACGATCTGACGCTGGTGATGCCGGTTCAGATCAATGGCAGGCTTGTGAGCGCAAGCACACAGTTCGTGGTCCCCTATGTAGCATGGGGATTGAAAGATCCCAGCACGTTGTTCCTACGCGTCGCCAAGGAAGTGCAGATCAGCATCGCCGCGAACGGGACCCTGAAGTAACCTAGACGGCCAAAACAGGCGCCAGCGGCAGCTTAAACGCTATCTGCGCTCCACCTTGCGGAAGCTCCCCAATGCTGACGCTTCCTCCATGCGACTGGGCGACTGCGTTGACGAAAGCTAGTCCGAGGCCGTGTCCCTTCGAGTGCGCTCCCTTTACGAAGCGTTCGAAGATACGATCGCGCAGCTCCGGGGGGAAGCCCGGCCCGTTGTCCTGAATCAAAACTTCCGCGTTGTTCGCGTTGGCTCGCACGCAGATAGCGACTCTTGCCCCCGCGGGCAAATGCGTAAGCTCGTTGTCGAGCAAATTGACAATCGCACGGTTCAGCAACGCGACATCCGCTTCCACCATGACTTGCGGCTGGAGATCGAGCGATAGTTCCTGGCTATGCTCTGCCAAAGCGGGGTGATACAAGTCGACGAGTTGCTGGATCAACTCGGTAAGATTGACCGTGTGCTTCTGCAGTTTGAGAGCGCCGGCCTGCGCCTCGGCCAGATCCAACGTGGTATTCAGCATGCGCAAAAGCCCGTCGAGTGACTCGATGGCGGTCTCGACGGAGTCGCGCCATTTGCCGTCCTTGCCGTCGGACAACGCCACTTCCAGGCTGCCGCGAATCGAGGTGACTGGACTTTTCATGTCGTGCGCGACGGAATCCGTTATCACCCTGAGCTGCTTCACGGACGCTTCGATGCGGTCGAGCATGCGGTTAAAAGTAGCCGATAGGCGGGCGATTTCGTCGGAGCTGCTGGAAATGGGCAAGCGGCTGCCAAGATCTTCGCTGCCAATACGGTCCACTGTCTCGGTGATGCGTTCCACGCGCATCAGCGTGCGATAGGCGCCACCGAACGAGATCACAAAGCCCAATACCACCATGCCGCACCAGACGAGAAGGAACCCCCCGGTGAGCCGAGCCAGCATA
>CAZBCQ010000063.1:5162-6466 GCA_964490255.1 uncultured Terriglobales bacterium
GCGACTTCTTCCACGATGCGGTCGTTCAGTGCGTCTCGCGGAGTATTCAGCGAGATATCGGCTAGCACGTTGGCTTCGCCGTTAAGCCAGGCATCGCTTCGCTGCTGAATCTCGCGGGCTGCCATGAAGTACATAATGGCAAAAGCGATGGCGCTGCCGAGCGCAAAGGCGACTGTGGTTTTAGCCGACATGCGCCAGGCCGCTGTCGACCGCAGCGTGCTAGCTATCTTTGAGAACATACCCGACTCCGCGAATCGTGTGGATCAGTGGGCGCGCCGCTTCATAATCCACTTTACTGCGGAGACGATAGATATGCACGTCCACTACATTCGTTTGCGGATCGATCCTCATGCGCCAGACATGGTCGAGAATCATGGTGCGGGTCACGACTCGACCGGCATTCCTGCACAGATACTCGAGCAGTGAGAACTCCTGAGGCGTAAGTTGAAGTGTGCGTTCGCCGCGACGAGCGTCCCGACGGATCAGATCCAGTTGCAGGTCGCCCACCATGAGTTTGGTTGTGGAGTCGGTCTGGGGTGGTGCAGAGCGACGCAGGAGGTTTCGTAATCGGGCGAGCAGTTCGGCGAGTGCAAAAGGCTTCGTGAGATAGTCGTCGCCACCCTGCTCCAATCCACGCACGCGTTCATCGACCGAGCGGCGCGCGGAGAGAATAAGAACAGGGGCGTGAATGCCCTGAGCACGGCAACGGGCGATCAGGTCCAGACCGTCTGCGTCGGGGAGACCCAGGTCGATGATGAAGGCGTCGTGCACACCTTCAAGCGCCATTGCCTCGCCTGCAGCGGCGTCCGAGGCGACGTCAACCTGATACCCGGCTTCAAACAGCGCGCGTTTTAGAAACTGCTGGATACCGCTATCGTCTTCCACTACCAGTAGTCGCACGTTTCTCCTCGCAACTCCACCGACAGCGACGACACTGCATACACTACGGCACCAGACATCAGGAAGTCAGGACTCGACGAGCCATTCCCAATGGCTCGCTCCAGAACGCGGCGGACGAATGTGCGCGTTCCAGTACGTCGTCAATCGCGGAAACAAATCGCTCCAGCTGTTCATGGGTGACAACCAGCGGCGGTGCGACTTTCAGTACCATGAAGTTGTTCCCGCAAATCTGAGTCAGGATATTGTGATCCCGAAAGAGGCGCATGACCAGCACTTGTCCGAACATCCCCGGGTGTATCCGCTGAAAGGCCTCGAAGGGTACACGCAAGCTCAGTTTCCTGGGAGCTTTGAATTCGATACCGCAAAGCAATCCGGCGCCGAGAACCCGCTCGACCATATCGTGG
>CAZBCQ010000063.1:6566-21300 GCA_964490255.1 uncultured Terriglobales bacterium
AGTCGTGCGCGCAGATACTCGCCAAGCTCAGCCGATCTTCTGCCTAGATCTTCCTGCTGGAGAACCTCGAGTGTTGCCAGTCCTGCACGCATAGCCAGTCCATTTTCGCTGAAGGTCGACGTGTGGACGATGGCGCGCTTTACGGAGCTATAGACCGAGTCGTAGATGCCCTGCTTCATCAGCACGGCGCCGCAGGGAATGACACCACCGCTGAGAGCTTTCGCCAGGATCACGATGTCCGGCCGGACGTTAAACTGATGAGCGGCCAGGAATGTCCCGGTACGATACATGCCGGTCTGTACTTCGTCGAGGACGAGCAGAGTTCCGTTGCGCTCGCAGAGGCGTTGCGCTTCAGACAAGTACTCGGGAGAGGGAACGTGCATACCTCCCTCGGACTGGATCGGTTCCACGATGAACGCAGCAAACTGCCGCGTAGCCAATTTTGCGGCGAGTTGCTTGATATCGTCGAAGGGAACAGACTCTGTATCCTGCAACAGCGGCCCGAAGCCGTCGCTCCAGAACGTGTTGTCCATAAGCGACAGCGCCCCGCAGGTCAGGCCGTGGAATGCGCCTTTGGCATAGAGCAGGCCATTTCGGCCGGTGCGCGCGCGCGAAAACTTGATGGCAGCTTCCACGCCTTCGCTGCCCGAGCTGCAGAAGAATACCTTTTTCAAGTCGCCGCCAGCCAGACGGCAGAGCTCCGATGCGAGTTCGCCGGCGAGCTCAGGAACATGGCTTTGCAGCATCGCGGGCCCGGAGCGGTCCAGTTCATCTTTCAACGCGGTCAAGATCGCCGGATGATTGTGCCCGGTATTGTGAACGCAGTAGCCGGAGAGGAAGTCGAGAATGCGTGTTCCTTCCGAGGTGATGAGTTCGACGCCCGAGCAGCGCTCGTAACGTACATTCATCTGGAGAACGTCCAACAGTTTTACCCACTGTGGATTGACGTACTCACCATAGAGCGCGAGAGAATTCTCGGTGATCGCTGAGAGCGGCAAAGCTTTCCCCACTTAAATCAGGAATTCGGAATTATGTTCAGGTTACGGACGCAAGATGAAAGAGCGCTGTCCTCATCATGACGAAACGTTCATGCACTCCTTCGCTTGCCAAAACGGAACTCTGCTTTTCCGGAGAATCGGCTAGCTTCAAAGTGTGATTATCAAATAGTAAACCCAGCTCTGCCCTAGAAGTTCCGCGTTTGAAGCTGTTGGGTTCCTGTGGGAAACTAATCCATGCCAAAAAAGAGGGAGTCGAATGAAGGCGAGCAAAAGAGCGTAAGCCTGAAGTCGTTAGCGGCCTACCTGCAACTCTCTCCCGCCACCATTTCGCTGGTCATCAATAAATCTCCAAGGGCCAAGTCGATCCCGCAGGCAACCCAGGACCGGATCTTCGACGCTGCCCGCAAGCTCAACTACAAGCCGAATTTCTTCGCGCGATCGCTTCGCAGCAAGAAAACGTTGACGGTAGGAGTCCTGGTGCCGGAAGCCCGCGAAGGCTATTCCACCATGGTCATTCGCGGCATTGAGAACTACCTGCTTGATGCAGGATATTTCTATTTCATGGCGAGCCATCACCGGCGCCCGGACTTGGTGGATCAGTATCCACGCTTGCTGATGGAGCGGTCGGTGGAAGGCATCATCATGATCGACACGCGACTCGAGGAAAAGATTGGGGTTCCGGTGGTTACGGTCTCCGGCCACCAGAATCTCGATGGCGTGACGAACGTTGTGCTCGATCACCGGCGGGCCGCCGAGTTGGCGCTGCGGCACCTGGTTGAACTTGGACACAAAGATATCGCCTTCATGAAGGGGCAAAGCTTCAGTTCGGACACGGAGGTTCGTTGGGACTCGATCTGCCGGGCAGCACGCGAGTTGAAGCTGAATATGCCTCCCGAGCTTTGCGTGGAGCTTCTGGAAGACACGGTTTCGCCGCAACTCGGAATTCCAGTGGTTGATGAGCTGTTGCGGCGGCGCCATCCTTTTACCGCGCTGTTTGCGTTCAACGACACATCGGCGATCGGCGCGATCCATTCGCTGCGGGAAGCAGGATTACGCGTACCCGAAGATGTGTCGGTGGTGGGCTTCGATGATATTCCCCTCGCGGCATTTCAGAATCCGGCGTTGACAACGATTCGTCAGCCGCTGGAAGAAATGGGTGCTACCGCCGCTCGCGCATTGCTGGAACGAATCCAGGGCGCGACCGAGTTTCCCGACGAAATCCTGGTGGAACCCGAACTGGCCGTGCGGAAGTCGACGGCGAAGGCGAAGTCGGCGAATGGCTCCGGGAACAAAGCTGTGTAGAAGTTGTCAGTTGCTGGTTGTTGTTATCAGAACAAGGTCGTTTGTCGCAGTTTTCAGCCCCGCAAACATTCTGCGAGATTCCCACCCTTACGCCAACTGCGGCTAAAGGGTGGGGCGCCCGCTCTCAACAAGACTACCTGTTACTAACCACGAGCCACTAACCACAAGCACTGTTTTCACCAACGTGTTCCCAGACCCAGTCTGAATGGATTGCCGGCCTGCGCGGCGATCACGTACCAACTGGTCGCTCCAATATGCTTGAACGGCTTATAGGAGAAGCCGAAGCCGGTATTCAGGAATCCGGTGGAAGCCTGCACGCCCTGACCGTCCGTCAGTGCCTTGCCTCCGACGGTTTGGCCAGTGCCAAGCAGGTCCTGAGAGCTGCGGATGTTGTCGAGCAGCTCGAACGCGGTGTTAACGTCGCCGTGGAATCCGTCCAGGTCTTTGTGCTCGGATAGTTTACGTGTGAGTAAAGCTGCCGCCAGGTGTCCTGATCCTTCCAGCCAGACAGAGTTCGGATCCGGATTCGGGGAATATGGATCGGATTGCGAGATTACGCAATAACTGGGATTGCCCACCTCGGCTAATCCGGGACGCATCGGTGCGGTCGCATAGCTGACACCATTAAACCGGAAGTTACCTGTGAGTACCGAGTTGTAAGCCTGGGGAGTATCGGTCACGGCTAGATTGGTCTTGGCCCAGTCGATGGATACCTGATAGTTCTTGTCCAGCATCGCCAGGTAAGACCAGGTCTGGCAATCTTCGGGAATGTTCGATTTCGGGTCGGTGCTGAAGGAGGCGCCATCGTCGCCCGTTCCGGTCCAAAAGAATCCGCCTGCGCTGTTATAGAGCGCCTTCACGAAGGTGAGCGCGTGCTGGGCGCCAGCGGACCATGCTGCGCTCCCGGTGAGCCGTGCGAGCATGTTGAAGAACGCGAAAACGTCAATGTTGTGCTCGGTGGATTTGTAGGTCAGGGAATTCGGTGGCCACGCATTGCCCAGACCGTAGTTGTAGCCGCCCGGCCCGCGCGTGTCATAGAACGTCTGGATGAAGTTGCCCAGGCCGATTGCTCCTGTCGTGGCTGTGCCCAGATATTTCGGGTCGCCTGTTGCCCGATACAACTGCGCCAGCGCCATGCCGCTCCAGGCCATGTCCCCGACAGCCATTCCGGTGAAATAGAACGGGAAGAGCGCGAGCTGTACATAGGAACCATTGCCGTCGGGGGCATTGACGAAGTATCCCTGACGCACCCGGCCGTCAGCGAAATTAGGATCGTGGGTCTGAGCGTAGAGCAGCCCATCGCCCAGGGTTCTGGCACGCGCAATGTCGTCTCCGCGTCCGCGCAGCAGATACGCCATGATGGCGAGTGCGTTGTCGTACACGAACGCGGTCGACTGGAGTCCGATCTGGTCGGAATAGCTTTGCGAGAGCCGCACGGTCGACCCGGTAGCGTACGCGTCCATCATCGTGTCGAGGAATGCATAGGCGTTCTCGATCGAGCTGCGAAATTTGTCTGCATCGAATTGAGGACCGTCGCCCCAATCTGCCTTGGCTGTGCCAACCCCTGCTACCGACACCAACCCCGTGGTAGCCGCCGCTCCGAGTCCGACCTGGATCAGGGCGCGCCGTGAGAGCTTATTTGCTGACATGAGGATCTCCTTGGATGATCGGAGCCGAGGGTGGGGGATTAGCATGGAAGACATTGACCCTGACTCCGTGCGGTCTGAAATTCTGCTCCAGTAAAGCTTTTTGTCAACGAAATTCAGCAACAAAGGATGGGTAAATCCCACGGCGGGAACGAAATCGACGGGAAGCATGGCTTTGAGGTATTAAACTGGCTAGTTTTCGAGTCATGATCGTGCATCGGAGAAAACAATCGTGCTCTTTCGGGCTACGCGCTTCTGGATCACTCTGTTGGCTGTATGTTTCATTTCCGCTTTTTGCTTGGCTCAAATTCCGACTGAACGTCCCGATCCTTACAAGCCGACTCTCGACCGCCTGGCGTCATTGACGGTGCTCCCGGCGATGGACTGGCGGTTTCATACTGACCTGCCGCACCCGGAAGATCCGGCAGTGACCGACGCATCGTGGTCGCCGGTGAAGGTGGACGAGAAATGGGCGACCGGACCGCGCGTGTTGCGGCAAACGATCACGATTCCTGACACATTTAACGGCTATGCCGTGCGGAGCGGTCGCGTCCGGTTAGATCTGAGCATTGGCAGCGATGGCCCGCTGGTGTTGTCGGTATTCTCGAACGGGTCGCTGGTGTATCACGGAAACGAGGATGAGCAGCAGCCGATTCTGCTGACTGACAACGCGCAGCCGGGACAGAAGTTTGTCATCGCGGTCCGCGTGGACGCCGACACCGTCTCAACGCGCATAGCGCGCAGCCAGCTTCTGCTCGAACCGGCCGCCGATCGCCCTGATCCGGGCTTGCTGCGGATGCAGATTCTTGCCGCGCAACCGCTGATTGCGGCGTATGTCGAGAGACGCCGGGAGCGAGAGGAGCAATTGAAGACTGCGGTCGGAGCGATCGATCTCTCTGCGCTCGATCACGGCGATCAGGCGGCATTCGACAATTCACTGCGAACGGCGCAAGCGAAACTCGAAGTCCTGCGGCCCTGGCTGCAGCAGTTCACGATTCACGCCGTCGGAAACTCGCATATCGATATGGCCTGGCTGTGGCCGTGGACCGAAACGGTGGAGGTGGTGCGCAATACGTTTCAAAGCGTGCTGGACTTGATGCGCGAGTATCCGGACTTCAAGTTCACCATGTCATCCGCGCGCACGTATGAGTGGATCGAAGAGAAGTATCCGGCGATGTTTCACGAGATCGAACAACGTGTGAAGGAGGGACGCTGGGAAGTTGTCGGCGGGATGTGGGTCGAGCCGGATCTGAACATGCCTGCTGGGGAATCGCTGGTGCGGCAAATACTTGTCGGGAAGCGATATTTTCAGAAGAAGTTCGGGGTTGATATCAAGATTGGGTGGAATCCCGATTCGTTCGGTTATAACTGGCAACTGCCGCAGATTTATAAAAAGTCCGGGATGGACTACTTCGTGACGCAAAAGCTCATATGGGCGCACGAATTCACCTATTTCCCGTACAAGATGTTCTGGTGGGAGGCGCCCGACGGCAGCCGCCTGCTCACATATTTCCCGCACGATTATGCAGAGGGGATTGAGGGTGCTCACATTTCATCGGATCTGGCGCAGTGGGCGCCGGCCATTTACGGCCAGAACATTGCGATTGGGCCGGAGACGTTGCACCTGTACGGTGTGGGCGATCACGGTGGCGGGCCGACCCGCACGATGCTCGACAATGCGGCACAGTTGATGGCGCCAGGCGTGGTGTATCCCAAATTTGAATTTGGAACGGCCCAGGGCTTCTTCGACGATCTGCAGAAGAAGCTGCCGAGTATAAATGTGCCCACGTGGCGCGATGAGCTGTACTTCGAATATCACCGCGGAGTGTTTACAACCCAGGCGGAAACGAAGCGGCGGATCCGGCGGAACGAAGAAGCGATACTCAATGCGGAGAAGTTTTCGGCGGTGGCGATGCTGTATGGGCGTCCGTACCCGCAGGATGAACTGAACAGGGATTGGAAGCGTCTGCTGTTCGAGCACTTCCATGACATTATGCCGGGCTCGGGCATTGCGGTGAACTACCTCGATGCCAAAAGGAATTTAAAGGATGTGAACCGCTCTGCTACGCAGATAACGCAAGATGCCTTGGGAGAAATCACGGCGCGCATCCATACACAGGGAACTGGCGTGCCCGTAGTTATTTTCAATTCACTTTCGTGGCCGCAAACAGAGGTAATTGAGACAGAGGCCCAACTTCCGGCGCCGGCGAAGCAGATTGAGGTCGTGGACTCGACCGGCAAGCCGGCGGACGCGCAGTTGCTGTCCGTTGATGCGCAAACGCATCGAGCACGGTTCTTGTTGTTGGCCAGCACGCCGGCATTTGGCTATCAGACATACTTCGTGCGCGTGGCGGTGAAGCCGACCGCGATTGCGCGTCCGGTGAAGGCGTCCGCTGATTCGCTGGAGAATGAATTTATCCGGGTGAAGGTCGATCCGCCGACAGGATGCATCACGAGTCTGTTCGACAAGCGGACGAACACGGAAGCGCTTGCCCCGGCAGAGACAGATTCTGGTGGTCCCAAGGATCGTATCTGCGGAAATTTGCTGCAAGCGTTCGTCGACAAGCCGAAGCAATATGATGCCTGGAACGTCGATGCCGACTTCGAGAATCAGCACACCGATTTGTTGAAGGCGGACGAGGTGAAGCTGATCGAGAACGGACCCATGCGCGCCGTGCTCCGCGTGAAGCAGCACTTCCAGAATTCCAGCTTCATACAGGACATTACGATGTACGCAGGTGTGCCGCGCGTCGATGTCAACATGCAAGCTGATTGGCATGAGAAACACATTCTGCTGAAGGTGGCTTTCCCGCTTAGCGCGCACAGCGAACGCGCGACGTTTGAAATTCCGTACGGATCCATTCAACGACCGACAACGCGCAACACCCCGGCGGAAAAGGCGAAGTTTGAAGTGCCGGCGCTGCGCTGGGCCGACCTCTCAGACTCCAAAACCGGCTTCAGCCTGCTGAACAACTGCAAGTATGGTTACGACGCGAAGGGCAACGTGCTTCGACTCTCGCTGCTGCGTTCCCCAGAGTGGCCCGATCCCCACGCGGATGAGGGTCATCATGCGTTCACGTATTCGCTCTATCCACATGCTGGCACATGGCGCGATGCGCAGACGATTCGGCGTGGCTACGAGTTGAATTATGGACTCACGTCAATTGAGGTCTCGCACCATCAAGGAGCGTTGCCGGCACAACATTCGTTCCTGCAACTCCGGGCGGATAATGTGGTTCTTACGGCGGTGAAGAACGCCGAGGACAATGACGGAATAGTGCTGCGTTTTTACGAGTGGGCCGGCAAGGAGGGGGACGTCGCTATTCAGCTTCCTCCCGGTGCGCGGTCCGCTTCTGAAACTGATTTGATGGAGCGTCCCACGGGTTCGCTTGCAATTCAGAACGGCAGCACTACAATTCACACGAAACCGTACGAGATCAAAACGCTGAAGGTGCAGTTTGCGGAGGGATCGGGTACCAGCACTGATTGAGGAAAAAATAGAAGGGGCGCGGCATCTCGCGCCCCTCTCGGAGTTACACCATAAGGCCTGAGTCACCTCGCTGGTGTTGGTACCACCTCCGCAAGTCGAACGTCCTGCCAAGCCTTGGCGAACCCTTCGTCCTTATAGACGCTGCCCATATCGTTGTAGCCTTCCTCTTTGGCCTTCTTCAGATATGCGAGGCAATGGTCTATGTCACCACGCTTGGCGAACATCTTCGCCAGCATGAAGTCATAACGGGCGCGCTCTTCCGGAGAGATCTGGCCAAGCACGCCGGCCCGTGTGCTCTGGTTGAAGACCATCGGATCGAGTTCGACTGCACGTGAGAACTCGGTTGTCGCGCGGTCCCACTGCTCCTCGTTGAACCACGCGGCGCCCAGGTTCACATGGAACGTCGCACGAGTTTCATTCAGCGCCAGGGCTTTCTTGAAGTACTTAATCGCCCTGTCGTTTTTCTTCTGAATGAAGGCAATGACACCGAGGTTGTTCACCGGGTCGGCGAAGTTCGCATCGAGCTTAAGGGCTTTATCGAAATGGCCCTGGGCCGCTTTCCGATTTCCGGTCTGCAACTCAGCCATGCCGAGCTTGTTATAAAGGACCGCACTGATGGGTTCTTTTCGCAGCGCCGCGCGGTAATACTGCATGGCCTGGGGGAACTCCTTCTGCTTACGCAGAACATCGCCCTTAGCTTCCATCTCCGATGCCGTCATGACCTCAGAGCCCGTGGTGGCGACTGGCTGCGTGTCCGGTTCCGCTGCGGCGCAAATCGGGACCAATCCGGCCAGGATCAACGCTGTCATCATTAGTTCAATTAGTCTTTTCATAATCGACCTCCCTGGTTGGGCTGCCTTCCATCGAGTCATTCATTTCGCTAACTCGATAGGGGGAGTAGCCTCCGTGCTGCTACAGTTATCGCGGAAATAGACCGCCAGCGGAACGCTATAAGGGCTACTCGGCGGCTACGGGAACGGTTGCGGGAGAACAATAACGGCCGACGCAAGAACAACTTAGGAATCAGCAGTTTGCGTCGATGGGAAGCTGCGCCGGAGGCCCTCAGCTGGCCGTTACATGCCCGTTACATGTAAGGGAACTGATCGTGTAGACGGTTAAATACGGGCTGTCACTGAACACCCGGAGTCTATTAGCGTATACAACTGGGGCAGGAACACGGTTCCGGGGGCGTTATGGCGTCAAAGGCTGCGGAAAATATTTCCCTAGAGATGCAGAGGGCGGAACTGGAAACAGTTCTCCGGTCCGAACTCTTTTCACGCGCTCCCACGCTGGCTCATCTTCTTTCTTATTTGTGCGAGAAGACCTTCGCCGGCGAAAGCGGCCAAATCAAGGAATACTCGATCGCGGTCGACGTCTTCGGACGGCGCGACTCATTCGACCAGGATGTGGATTCCATAGTGCGCGTACAGGCGAACCGCCTTCGCAAGCGCCTGGCTGAGTACTACGCGGCGGAAGGCGCAACGGATCGAATCCAAATCTGTATCCCGATTGGGCAATATGTTCCCCAGTTCGAGGAAAAAGCCGTACCCGCCCCGGTTGAGCTGCTGACTCCGCCGAAACCCATGGGCGCAGCCACCAGAACCCTACGACGTCCCTTGTGGCTGGTCCTCGCCGTCATTGCGCTGGCGGTTATTGGGACAGCGATCACGTATTTTGTCCGTCAGCAGAAGGGGGCAGCAATCACGACGGTGCGTCGGACGGAACTTCCGCCAGAGGGTCCCGTTGGGCTTCCGGTTGGAGATGAAATTCGCATTCTGGCGGGAAGCACGCGGACGTACGTCGATCGCTCGGGGAAAACCTGGCTCGCGGATACAAGTTTTACCGGCGGAGCAGCGGTGCACAGTTCAACGCGCATGATTTGGCGAACGCAGGATGCCGAGATCTATCGCAACAGCCGCCAGGGAGACTTCACTTACGACATTCCGCTGAAGCCGGGCACTTACGAGCTGCGTTTGCACTTCGCTGAGACGTACTACGGTCCGGAGGACATCGGCGGTGGCGGCGAGGGCAGCCGCGTAATCTCGGTAACTGCAAATGGAAAGCCGATCCTCAGCAACTTCGACGTAATAGCGGATGCGGGCGGCAGCCGCACTGCGGACGTGAAGGTCTTCACCGATATGTCTCCGGCGAATGACGGCATGCTGCATCTGAATTTTTCTTCGGTGCAAGGCGGCAGAGGCATGCTGTCTGCGATTGAGATTCTGCCGGGCGCACGAGAACACATTCGCCCAGTACGAATTCTTACCCGCGACACTGCGTATTATTCGAACAACAGCCGCTGGTGGAGTCCTGACGACTACTTCAAGGGAGGCCAGTTGCTAACCCGCGAGGATTCAGTCGTGGGAACCGATGATTCGGAACTGTACGAGGGCGAGCGCTGGGGAAACTTCTCTTATGCGATTCCGGTGCCGCCCGGCAGATACAGCATCACGCTACACTTTATCGAACGCCGCTTCGGTCCGAACAATCGCGACAAGTATGTCGGTCCTCCGCACGATCCCAATGCCGCAGCGGGAGCGCGCGTCTTCAGCGTTTATTGCAACGGTAAAGCAATCGTGCGAGACCTCGACATCTTCAAGGAGGTTGGCGAGAACCGTCCGCTGCTTCGCACCGTCAGTGGCCTCGAACCCAATGCGCAGGGCAAACTCATGCTCGAGTTTGTGCCGATTCGCGATTACGCCACGGTCACAGCAATCGAAGTTCTACCCGAATAGCCCGGCTTTTCAGCCATTTAGATCGCTCGCAACTTTATGCGTACCTCCCGTGTTCCATGATGTAGCCGCTTCGAGATCGCAACCTACGGGAGGGACCGATGCGACACAAGGCTGCTGTGGTGATGTTGTTGGTGTTTGGACTCGGTATGACATCGAGCGTGTTCGCCGCTGACAGATGGGATAACCGGGACATTCATCACGACAAGAAAGACATGAAGAACGACTATCGTGACATCAGGCGTGACCAGCGTGATCTGAACCATGATTACAACAAGCTGGCGCGAGACCAGCGTCGTGGAAACTGGAACGCTGTGCAACGCGACAAGTGGGATATCCGGAACGACCAGCGTGATCTTCGTAATGATTATCGCGATGTTCACCAGGACCGGAGAGATATCCGGAATGACTATCGCGATCTGAATCACGATTACCGCTACTGAGTTGCGGTTTGGTGTCTCACAAGGGTGTGCTTTCGAGCGCACCCTTTTCTCTTCCCGCCGACTCTGAAAAGTAACCTCCTTGCCTTCGCAAAGCGATCGAACAAGCGACCTGCGTACCTGCCGAATCATTCGGATTTCGTACCTGTTTCTTCGGCGTTTAGCCGCTTCAGCGCTGTCTCATTCGGGCCTCTCACCCCTGCTTCAATACGCGGAAGTACATGTGCTTTTGAGGCTGGGAACACTTTGGTAATCACGAAATCCGCTAAAGAACGAAGTAGACTACGCGCCATCAGTAACAAGTCCCGGCAACTCCATATTAGTGAGCAGGTCGAATGAAAAATATTCATGAGGTATTGAGGGAGAAGGAACAGCAGATTGAACAACTGCAGCGCGACATTGAAGTGCTGCGCGCGGCCGCCCGATTGCTTGACGGCGAGGCTGCGTCCTCCAGTTCATCTTCATCCAGCAGTGTTCCCCGCGAGCCGGTGGGCGTAAGCACGGCTTCGGGACGACGGTTCCCATGAGCGCTACAGGCGGCCTCGTGGAGCTTTAGCGAGAGGAAACAAGATGGCAACGAGTGTGACACAGGGTCTTTCTGACGATCAGACGGGCGGAGCAAGTTACCGCATCGCCCGGCGCGTCACGTTGGCTGATTCCACGGTGGTGCGAGCGAAGCTCGGACCAGCCGGCGAAGGCCGGATCCTCGATATCAGCGAAACTGGGATGGCGTCCCAGGCGCATATCCCGATTCAGCCAGGCAGCAAGATCACGGTCGATTTCGATGTCCCGGACGGCGGACACATTCGCACCGAAGCACAGGTGGTGTGGAGGACCGCCGACAAGCGCATGGGGTTGCGTTTCCTGCGCATGTCGGAGCCCGCGCGTCTTCGTCTGAGAGCCTGGATCGACACACTCGCCGGCCCTGAGCCGGTTGCCGCTGCGCCCGCCGAAGCCGCAGCGAAGGTCGAGCCGGCGCCGCCACGCGACAACAATGAATTCTGGCACCTGATCAGCGAGATCAAAGCAAGCAAGCTTTACCTGGATTCCGCTCTCGCACTGATCGTCGAACGAGCAGCGGAACTAACCGGATCCACTGGCGCGGCCCTTGCCGTTGGTCCACCGGAAAACATGATCTGCCGGGCGACGCTCGGCGATGCTCCTGAAGTCGGGACCGTCATCAATCCTGATTCCAAGCTGACCAGCGAGTGCATCCGTACCCGCAACACTGTGCATGTGGTGGACACAGACACCGACCCGCGCGTGGATCCATTCGTCTGCCGCGATTTGAATATGCGGTCAGCCGTTCTCGCACCGGCCTTTCCAAGTAAAGGTGATAAGAATTTCACAGTAGTGCTGGAGATGTTCTCGTCACGCGCAAAGAATTTCTCCGAGGAATCGATTCGTAAGCTTGAGCAGCTTGCGGAAGTTGCCGGCGTTCTCGCGCTGGGAGATTCCGCGGATGGCAATGCACTGCAGGCGGAAGCCCTCGCGACCGCAGCACGGGCGAGCGCGGATGCGGCCGAGAGTGCGCTGTTCGCGCAAGATGAATTGGATCACCTGGTCGATCGGTTCATTTCCGATCTGAAGATCGGCGGACCGGCAAAACCCGGTGCTGCCAAGCCGGACGCAAAAGCGCCTGCATTCGAAAGCAAGCCGCTAGATCTGAAGAAATCTGCGTCGTTCGAAACGAACTACGCGACTACAAAGGCCGAGCCCTTTTCGACAAAACCGCAAACGGAGAACGCTTTCGCGCCGAAAGCTCCGGAAAGCAAGTCGTTTCCGGCCGTCGACAATGTTGCCGCATCGAAAAAGCCAGAGCCGAGCAAGAAGAGAAGCGAGAAGCCTGCGGAGATGGAAGTCGTATCGCTGGCCGAGCCAGTTGGCGCGACATTTACTCCCAAGCGAACCATCGAACGAGCCGACTTCACGCTGGGACAGACTGCCGAACCATCTGCGTCCAAAGTTCCGCTCATTGCGGTGGCTGCGCTGGCTATCGCCGGCGTGATCGGGGGAGGTTTCTACTTCGCTCACCGTTCAAGCGCCAATTCAAAGCCGCCAGTGCAGGCTGAGACTGTGCCGGGTCCGGTTGAGCCCGCGCCTGATCCGAACACCAGCATGACGGTGACCGCGACACCGCTGCCCGTAACCAAGGCATCTGCATCGATTAATGAGAGTCATGAGCCTGCTAAGAAACCGGAAACAAAGCAGGCAGAAAAGGAAACAAGGCAGCCAGAAAAGGAAACGAAGCACGAGGAGGCACCGAAACAAGCGCCTCAGCCGGAGCCCATCGTGCTGGCTGCGGCGAAGCGCACGCCCATGGAAGCGCCTGCTCCGATGTCGGCGCCGGCAATTCCGATGCCGACCGGCGGGGTTGCTCCACCTACCGATATTCCGGTTTCGAGTTCAACGCCTCAACTGGCTGCGCAGCGGTCAACTGGAGTGACGCAAGGCGTGCTGATTCACCGTGTGAGCCCGAGATATCCATCGGCGGCACGATCGTATGCACTGTCCGGAGAAGTGGTTCTGAAGGGAAGAGTGACGAAAGAAGGCAATGTCGACCAATTGAAAGCCGTCAGTGGCAACCCGCTTCTCTCGAGCGCCGCCATCGAGGCTGTCCGGCAATGGAAGTATCAGCCGTACAAGGTCAATGGAAGCCCGATCGACATGGACACGACATTCCGCATCCAGTTTGATCTGCCGAAATAAGAATGCTGACTCGTTCACTTGGCCGGGAGTTTCGACTCCCGGCTTTTTTATTTGGGAAGCTCGAGGCCGAAATACCGTGCGGCATTATCGAAGCAGATGTTCGCCACCGTAGTGCCTACCAAGTCCAGGTCATGAGGCAGTTCGCCAGATTCCATCTGTTCGCCTAGCCAGTTGCACAATATCCGCCGAAAATATTCGTGGCGTGGGAACGACATAAATGAGCGTGAATCGGTGACCATACCCACGAATCGCGAGAGCAAGCCTGTGTTCGCAAGAGCCTGCAACTGCCATTCGATGCCTTGCTTCTGGTCGAGAAACCACCAGCCGCTGCCAAACTGAATCTTTCCAGCAGTCGATCCATCCTGGAAGTTGCCGCACATTGTCGCGATGGCATAGTTCTCTGCCGGATTCAAGTTGTAGATGATCGTCTTGGGAAGCGCGTTCTCCTGCTCCAGGCGATCGAGATAGCTGCCAAGATCGTTGATTTGCGGCCAGTCGCCAATCGAGTCGAAGCCGGTATCCGGGCCGAGAGTTTTGAGAGTTCGAGTGTTGGCATTCCGCCGCGCTCCCAGATGCAGTTGCTTCGTCCAGCCCTTTTCGGCATCGAGCTGGCCGAAGAACAGCATCATGTACGAAGCAAACTGCGCGTGTTCTTCTGGCGAAGCGGCGCGTCCGGATCGGACTTGAGCGAAGATGCGAGAGGCGGTTGCTTCCGAACAAAAGGTTGCGTAACAGTGCTCGAGGCCGTGATCGGAGAGACGAGCGCCGAGTTGATGAAAAACGTCGTGTCTGGATCGAAGTGCGCGCAGGAAAGTGTCGAAACCGCTGATCTTGGTATTGCTGATCGTTTCCAGCTTGCTGACCCAGTCATTGAATGCTTCGGGATCGTTTACGCGCAGGGCTTTGTCAGGACGAAACGTTGGATACGCGCGAAATCCGGGATCTGAGTTGGAAATGCGCTGGTGATCGGCCAGATCGTCCGTGGGATCATCGGTGGTGCACACTACCTTAACGTTGAACTTCTTCAGAATCGCTTGTGCGGTCAACGGTTCCGTGGCGAGCACCGCATTCGCACGCTCCCAGATCGCGGGCGCAGTCTGCTCGTTCAGCAGTTCATCAATTCCGAAGTAGCGCTTCAGTTCGAGATGTGTCCAGTGATAAAGCGGATTGCCGAGGGTGTAAGGAACCGTGCGCGCCCAGGCAAGAAATTTATCGTACGGATCGGCGCTGCCCGTGCAGTAATCTTCGGCGACGCCGTTAGCACGCATGGCCCGCCATTTGTAGTGATCGCCTTCGAGCCAAATTTCATAAAGGTTCTCGAAACGGCGGTTGCTGGCAATCTCGCGCGCTGAAAGATGACAGTGGTAATCGAGAATTGGCTGCGCGGCGGCGTAAGTGTGATACAGCTCGCGGGCGC
>CAZBCQ010000064.1:0-6598 GCA_964490255.1 uncultured Terriglobales bacterium
TCCTGGATTTTTCGGATTTTAAGCGATCACAAAACCAGCAAGTTGCGTAGTGTCAACACTCGCCCGAATACAAGTAGTAAACACCACGCCTGGTTACGATCGACCATGTATCTTTCTCCCTGTTTTCGCCTGTTTTTGTCCGATATCTTCGGATTTCATACAAGCCTTTACCATTTTTGTACCAGAATTAACTTGACACAAAGCAGTGACTGACCGCACATTACACGGAGCATTAGCAGTAACTAGATAGGTGCCCGCTCTGGCATCTTCCACAACCTGATGGCAACGACTCTCGCGCCCGTCGATTCACGGGAAGTGGTCCGCTGCGACCGTTGTATGCTTGTGCAATTCCGCACGATCAGCAATATGTGCCGGAAATGCAAAACCGCTCTTGACGAAGAACCCGAGCCGGAGCCGCAGCCAGTAGCTGCCCCGGAACCAGTGCATCATGGAATTCCGACCGGCAATGGACATCTGCAGGTCGCTGTTGCGATACGCAGTCTGCGTCAGCGCTCAGGCCTGAGCCAGCGGCAGCTTGCGCTTCGCATGAAGGTTCCACGCACCTACGTCTCCAAGATTGAAAACGAAAAAGCAACGCCTACGCTGTCCTCGCTCGAACGACTGGCTACAGCACTGGAAGTCAGCTTGCCCGAACTGATCAACGGCGGCTGTTCGCGCGAACGTGAAGTCCGCGAACTGATGGCCGATGAGTTCATCAACGAACTGATTCCGTTCGTCGGCAAGCTGAACGGCATGCAGTGGTCGAGTTTGCTGACGCAGGTCCGTGATCTAGCCACACGGCCTCGCCGCACAAGCTAAAGCCTCTCCTCAGAACAGCCGGGTGCGAAAGCCCCGGCTCTTTTTGTCTTCTTTCACCGCATAGGACGCGGAGGACGCAGAGGTTTTCACGTTGTGGACTCTGCGTCCCCGGCGTCCTCTGTGGTGAGAAATAGTTCTGACCGCTACGAACGAACCGCGTTCTGGTACGCCGCCAGAAGCTGAGGATCGTCGATCGATCCGTGATGGTGCACCTGTCGCCAGCGATCTCCGATGCGGCGGAAGATCCGCGTTGTGCGGATGTGAATGTCCAGCCTGGTTCCCTTCCCTTCGTAGTAGCCGCGCTCGCGTCCGACTGCGTAGAACATATCGCTCACCACGTGCAGGGTGTAATCGTAAAACTCGAAGTGGTAGCTCGCTCCGCTGAAGACGCGTTCGTAGACCGAGCGAATCTCAGGCCAGCCACGCTTGATTCCGCCCAGCGGATTGTCCATGGCTGCTTCTGAAGAGCTATCCCAGTTCTGGGCCATCAAGTCGATATTGCGACGATTCAATGCACGATAGAATTGCGCCAGCGCCTGTTCAGGCTTCTGCAGATTACCGAGGTCTTCTTCCCCTGTGATCGCTTCGCTGATAATTGCTGCTTCCATCGTCCTATTGGATTGCTTTTGGGCTCCGTAAGATGAACAAACCGTTACGTTTGCAAGAAGCTGGACGGTGTGTTACGTTCGAAATCTGCAACAAGAGCTTTACGAGGTAGAGTTTGATCTCGACGATTCCCGTCGGGCTGGATCGCAAAGAAGCAAGAATCTTCTCCAGCCTGGATGCCGAAAGGCTCCCGAAACATATCGCCATCATCATGGACGGCAATGGCCGCTGGGCGAAACGCCGTCATTTGCCGCGCATCGCCGGACATAAAGTCGGCGTAGAATCGGTGCGCTCCGTTGCCGAAGCGGCTTCGAACATTGGAATCAAGGCGCTCACGCTGTACGCATTTTCGGCAGAAAACTGGCAGCGTCCTGAAACCGAAGTCAACTTCCTGATGCGCCTGTTGCGCTTTTACCTGAAGCACGAGATGCCTACGTTCCAGAAGAACAACATCCGCGTGGAATACATAGGGCGGCAGCATGAAATGTCGCCGCAAGTGTCTGAACGCATGGATTGGGCGCGCGAGCAAACGGCGAAGAACACGGGCATGGTGCTGACCTTTGCGCTGAACTACGGTGCTCGCCTGGAGTTGGTGGACGCGTTCAAGTCGATCCTCCAAGCAGCGCAGAAGAATGGCGGCGTCGATCATCTCAAAATCGACGAGGAGCTGATCGCAAAACATCTTTATACGAGTCATCTCCCGGCACTGGATCTGGTGATTCGCACCAGCGGAGAAATGCGCCTGAGTAACTTCCTCCTATGGCAGGCGGCATATTCCGAGATCTATGTGACCGACATTCTTTGGCCTGACTTTCGTGGTGCGCACTTGCTCGAGGCGATCGCGGACTTCCAAAGGCGTGAGCGGCGCTTCGGCGGGGTTGTGCCGATTCATGGGAATGGAAACACACATCACTCGAAGTAGCGTGTCGAGCCTTCTCAAAGTTCAGCATTTATAATCGCGCTTCACTGATTCACCTACTACATGAAGCGTGTCCTAACAGCCGTCGTTCTCATTCCTTTTGTTCTTCTGGCGGTGTTGCGAGCACCGGCGCCACTGTTTGCATTTCTGGTCGCGGCCGTAGCGCTGCTAACGGCGAGCGAGTTCCTGCAGATCACCACGCATTACCAGTTGCAGCCATTTCCCCGGACAACATACGTGCTCATCGTGCTGCTTTTTGTTGGACTGGCACTGCAGTCATCCAAAACGCCGCTTGTTTCAGCAGCAGCCATGATGTACGCCGTTGGCTTCGCCGCGGTGATCGGGGCTTTCATCCTGCTCGTCGTCGGAATGCGCAACGGCGACTTGCGAACGGCATTCCCGGGGGCGGCGGC
This sequence comes from uncultured Terriglobales bacterium, assembly GCA_964490255.1. Taxonomy (GTDB): domain Bacteria; phylum Acidobacteriota; class Terriglobia; order Terriglobales; family Acidobacteriaceae; genus JAJPJE01. Next base: position 2,758 of record CAZBCQ010000064.1, read on the forward strand.
TTCGGCATTCGCCATCATCTATATCGCGCTGCCATTCGCGTTGCTGGCGCAACTGCGGCAACAGTGGGCGGGCGCAATCCTCATCATCTATTTGCTGATTGTCGTTTGGGCCGGGGACACTGCCGCGTACTATGCGGGACGCCTCTTCGGCCGCCACAAGCTTGCTCCGCGCATCAGTCCCGGAAAAACCTGGGAAGGCACGATCGCGTCATTCGTCGTCAGCGTCGCCGTGGGCACCTGGTTCTTCTCCAGTGCAAAAGCTGTGAGCCTGGCGCTGCTTCGTGCGCACCTGATCGACCAGGGCCAAGGATACTTCGCGCCACAGCCGCCCGATCTGCTCACCCTGCTGGTCTTGAGCGGTCTAATCAATGTTGCCGCCCAGCTTGGGGATCTTGTTGAGTCGCTGATCAAACGCGGTGCCGGTGTCAAGGACTCAGGCGCACTCCTGCCGGGACATGGGGGCATGCTCGACCGGGTAGACGCCCTGCTCTTCGCAGCTCCGGTGCTGTGGTACTATTCGGCTTTGCGTGTCCTTAGCTCTTAGTGGCTGATTCGCAGGCATTTATCTGAATGAAACGCATAGCCATCCTGGGCTCCACGGGATCCATCGGCCGCAGCACGTTGAACATCGTTGAGTCCTATCCCGACCGCTTCGCTGTCACCTCTCTGGCGGCTGGTTCCAACCTTGACCTGGTTTTTGAGCAGACCCTTCGTTGGAAGCCCAAGGTTGTGTCCGTTGCTCGTGAGCGCGACGCCGATAGCCTGCGCCTGCGTCTTCGAGATGCAGCCCATTCGGGCACAGAAGTACTTTTTGGCGCAGCTGGTTCAGTGCGTGTAGCCACTCATTCCGAAGTTGATTTCGTTGTCAGCGCCATCGTGGGCGTGTCGGGACTCGAAGCCACCTACGAAGCAGTGAAAGCGGGCAAGGAAGTTGGCCTCGCAAACAAGGAATCTCTAGTCGTTGCCGGAGAACTGATTACCGCGGAAGCGAAGCGTCAGGGCAAACCGCTGCTGCCAATCGATAGCGAGCACAATGCGGTACACCAGTGCATGCGTGGCGGCAAGCTTCATGAGGTCGAGCGCGTCTGGCTTACCGCGTCTGGTGGACCGTTTCTACATACTCCCGCGCGCGATTTCGACGCAATTACAGTGGAGCAGGCGCTGAATCATCCCACATGGAAAATGGGGCGACGCATTACAATAGATTCAGCAACCCTGATGAACAAAGGATTTGAAGTGATCGAGGCCTGCCGCTTGTTCGGCCTGCCTCCGAGTCAGGTGGACGTTGTCGTGCACCCGCAGTCGACGATTCACTCGATGGTGGAGTTTCGCGACGGCAGCATCCTGGCGCAGCTCTCGGTGACGGACATGCGCCTGCCGATTCTGTACGCGCTGACCTACCCCGAACGAGTCGAGAGCGATCTCCGCTTCAACATACGTGACCTCAAGCAGCTCGATTTTTGTCCTCCAGACCTGAAAAAATTCCCCTGCTTGCGTCTGGCCTACGAGGCTGCCGAAGCGGGCGGATCTAAGACGATTGCCCTGAATGCGGCCGATGAAGTTGCGGTAGCCGCATTTCTGGAAGGAAATATCCCATTTAAGGGCATAGCACAGGTGATTGAAGCCACGTTGAATGAAGCGGCGGCATCGCATCCTGAATCTATATCGAAAGTATTGGAATTGGACGCTGAAGCTCGTGACATAGCGCGCAACATGGTTGGGCACCTTGGTGGCGCAGTCCGGCAACCCGCCAAGGTCCACTGAGGTTTTTGATTTTCATGCAAGATTTCGTAATCAATGTTGCGGCCGTAGCCTTGGTTCTGGGCGTAATGATCCTGGTCCATGAGTTCGGTCACTACGCGGCCGCCAAATTGTTTGGCGTTCGCGTCGAAGTTTTTTCTATCGGTTTCGGCAAGAGGCTGCTCGGCTTCAAGAAGGGTGATACCGACTACCGCATCAGCGCGATTCCGCTCGGCGGCTATGTAAAGATGTCGGGCGAGAATTTTTCAGAAGAGCGTAGCGGCGCCGAATATGAGTTCATGTCGCACCCACGATGGCAGCGATTGGTGATAGCCTTCGCTGGCCCGTTCATGAATATCGTGCTGGCGATCGGCCTGCTTACCGGCGTTTACATGGTTCGTTACGAGCACCCGCTGGTCCTTGATCAGCCCGCTGTCATCGGATGGGTGCCACAGGGATCGTTAGCCGCGAAGGCCGGGTTGGAAGCGGGCGATCGCATCGTGCGCATCGACGGAGTCGAGAACCCGACGTGGGAAGATGTGATTCTCCGCGTAGATGTAAGCGGAAACCAGCCGCTCAATGTCGCAGTGGAGAGAAACGGTCAGCGACTCACGAGGACTATCATTCCGGAACCCCAGAGTGGCGGACAAAACGCACCGATTGGCTGGGCGCCCGATCAACCGAATATCGTGACCGGCCTCGATTCATCGGTTCCGATCGCAGCGAAAGCAGGCATTAAGGTTGGGGACGTGGTCACAGCCGTGAATGGCCAGCCAGTGCGATCTTTGGAAGCGATGGTCCAGGCTCTGCAAGAGAACAAGGACAAACCAGCTACGCTCCAGGTGCTTCGCGGCAATTCGCAGCTTACGTTTACGGTCGTCCCGGAACTTACGAAACTGCCCAACAATCAGGAACGGTATCGTATCGGAATCGTTTCTGAACCGACCCACATTGACAAGCTGCCGTTCGCCAAAGCGTTCTCCAAGTCGCTGGATCAAAATCGGAAGTACTCGCTATTGATCCTGGAACTCGTAGAGAAGATGATTCAGCGCAAAGTTTCGGTCAAGCAGATGTCTGGCCCGATCGGAATTGCGCAGGCATCCGGGGATGCGGCTCGACAGGAAGGCTGGACTCCGCTGCTCCTGCTGATGTCAGCCATCAGCTTGAACCTGGCCATCTTCAACCTGTTCCCGATTCCGATTCTCGACGGTGGCATGATCCTTATGCTGCTGGTGGAGTCGGTGCGGCGGCGGGACATCAGTCTCGCTGTGAAGGAAAGAATCTACCAGGTTGCTTACGTACTGCTAATCCTATTCGCCGTCATGGTGATCTACAACGATCTGACCAAAGCGATTCCGGGATTGCAGCGACTGCCGTAACAATTGGTAATCGGGCAATTTGTAATCGGGTAATCTGAAAAGCACCGCGTTCGTGGCTTTTTCGATTACCCGATTATCATTTACCCGATTTCGCGATGGCCTTACCCGATCCGTGCGCACACCGCTTTCGTTTCGGTGTACATCTCCAGCACATCGTGTCCCATTTCGCGGCCCCAGCCGGATTGCTTGTAGCCGCCAAACGGAAGCGCTGCGTCGAATACGTTGTAGCAGTTGATCCACACCGTTCCGGCACGTAATTCGGCGGCGGTGGTGTGGGCTTTGTTGATGTCGCGCGTCCAAACGGCGGCGGCGAGTCCGTAAATGTTGTCGTTGGCTCGGCGAACCAGATCGTCAGTGCGCTCGAACGGAATGGCAGCGACTACGGGTCCGAATATTTCTTCGCTGACCACCTTCATGTTCTCGTGCGCGTTTACAAGAACCGTGGGTTCTACGAAGTAACCTTCCGATCCATGACGCTTGCCACCAACCTTCGCCTCGGCGCCTTCTTTCGCGCCTGACTCGAGGTAGCTGCAAACGCGGTTCAGTTGCTCATCGGAGACCAGCGGTCCCATCTGCGTTTCGGGATCGAGTCCGTGGCCCAGTTTGATCTTCGACGCATGCTCCGATACGCCCGCAACCACTTCGTCGTAGACGTCTTTTTCGACGTAGAGTCGTGATCCTGCGCAGCAGCACTGACCATGATTGAAGAAAATCGCGCTGGC
>CAZBCQ010000064.1:6698-17528 GCA_964490255.1 uncultured Terriglobales bacterium
ATTGAAGAAAATCGCGCTGGCTGCTCCCGGAATTGCCGTCTTCAGATCGGCGTCTTTGAAAACCACGTTCGGCGATTTGCCACCGAGTTCGAGGGAAACCTTCTTCAGATTTCCCGCAGCGGCGGCGACGATTAGCTTGCCCACTTCGGTCGATCCGGTGAACGCGACTTTGTCCACGTCCGGATGCGCGGCGAGTGCCGCTCCGGCGGTCTCCCCGTATCCGGGGACGATGTTCACAACGCCCTCTGGGAATCCGGCTTCCTGCATCAATTCGCCCAAACGCAACGCTGAGAGCGGCGTCTGCTCCGCAGGCTTCAGAACGACCGTGCAGCCGGCAGCCAGCGCCGGCCCGAGCTTCCACGCGGCCATCAAGAGTGGAAAGTTCCACGGAATGATTTGACCGACAACCCCGACCGGCTCACGCAATGTATATGCGAAATAGCGTCCGCCCTTGGGCGAGATTGGAATCGTGTTGCCTTCGATCTTTGTCGTCCATCCGGCCATGTAGCGAAACAGATCGACGGCGAGCGGAACATCCGCAACTCGGGCGACTGTGAGGGGTTTGCCGTTGTCCAGGCTTTCCAGTTGTGCGAATTCTTCCAGGTTCTGCTCGAGCAAATCGGCAAGCTTCCAAATCAACCGGCCGCGTTCGGACGATGTCATGCTGCGCCATGGACCTTGGTCGAAAGCGCGGCGCGCGGCGCTGACCGCAACGTTGATGTCCTCCGCGGCACCTTCCGCAACTTGTGCCAGCACTTTGCCGGTGGCGGGATCGTAGGTAGGAAACGTTTTGCCGGAAATGGAATCGACCCATTGGCCGTTGATCATCATTTTGCGCGGCTTAGAGATGAAGTCGGATACACGTGGTTGGATTTGAACCGGAGACATAACACTCATGCGGCACTCTCCTTATGGACAGCTGACGGGGCACGCTGTCGCGCTGAATTTTCGCGGACGTTTACCTGTATCGCTTCTGGAGTGATTACCTGCCAGGTGGTGCGCTCGACTGTGGGCCGATGACGCCCGCCTATGTTCTACTTCTCTCTTCTTTCCTGGCGTTCCATCCTCGGCACGCCAAGCGGCGAGAACTGTATCACAATCGGGAAGGTTGCGGCAGCGGGTGGGTGGAACCCTGTAAGAGTAGGTCCAAGCAGAGTTGTTAACCGGAATCGCCACTCAGGTGGTCGAGTGTTACTTCACGTACTTCAAGCCGTACTCGTGATCCGGGCCAGCAGCATCGTCGTGCCAGATCACCTGGGCGGGCACGAAGATATTCGCGGCGTTCATCGTGAACGGGACGGCCACTTGGACCCAGTTCCCTGCTTCGTAGATATGTCCGCTCCGAAAGCGCATGCCGGCTCGAGAAACATCGACGATGGGAACGACTTCTTCGCTACCCGGCTTTCGAATGCAGGCGGTAAGCTTCAGCTTTGCGCGCAGCGCCTTGCGACGGTTTCCCACCTGTGCTGGCGCAATACCCGCCGATACTTCGGAGGCTCTTCCAACCGCAAACTGTGTGCGAACCCAGTCCGTCTGCTCGCCGCACTTCTCGCATGTGCGCGGTAGCCGTTGTTCCTCGTCCAGGGTGGCAAGTTGGCTATCGTTGAGCGGCACCACTTCACGGGAAGTACACCGCGAGCATTCCAGCAGCACGCGAAAGAGCGCCAGCTTTAAGGCCGATGCGGGGAAATGAATTCCCCAGTAGTCGAAACTGCCTTCGAGGAAGCTGACTCCATAAAGAATGCCTTCGGCAGTTCTTCTTACCTCTCCTATTACGCGAACCGTTATTTCTTCGCCGAGCAAGCGCCTTAACCGCAGTTCCTGTTGAGGCACGAGTGCCCGTTTCATCAATAGACAGCCGCCATGCTCGCTCACGGATTCCGTTCGCGCGAGATCGCAAAAACTCGCGCCAGTGGATTCAAAGCCGAAAACCTGGACAGGAATCTGGATTGCAATGCGCGCACTGCGCCGGTGCTTTTGTGTGAGATTTGCTTTCACTTGACCTCGCTCAAACGCGCGAGTTCAGCACTCGCTTTCCGGGATCCGAAGCTTCGAAAAGCGAGCCAACCTGTCGTGCTCAACATGCCCAGCCAGCCGAGGCTGCGAATTACGCTTGCAATGCGCGTGTCGTATTCCAGAACTCCCAGGTGAGAGAAAATCGTGTTCCAGTCGTGCTCGGGTTCACCACCATCGCCTCCAGCGGAGACCAGCGGCAGTACCCTGGCACGGGCGTCGGCCATGTAGGTAGCGGTGTAAAGGAAGTTCTCAAAGAAGAAAAAGAGGCAAAACGCAAAAGCAACAGGCTTGCGCTGGACGAAGAAGTAAGCCGCCAAGAGCAACGGTACGAGCCACTGAAGAATCGTTCCTCCCCAGATGCCGATCCAAGGGCCGAACCAGCCGAATAGCAAATGGCCGCCTTCGTGAACCACAAGGTTGGCACTGTCGATGAACAGGAACCCGCTTCGATCGCGCGCCGCATAGGCGAGGAATACGGCATAAAGGGCCAGCCACGCCCATCCCGTGGCTTTGCCCATAGGCTCCCAGTCTTCCTCAACCCAAGGGAAGTTCACGCCTATAGGGTACTTTCATTTGGCGGGCGGGCCCATGGTACTGAGGTAACCGAGAACGGTGACCTTAGAAATGAATCGGGGCCGCGGTGTTGTGGGCCGAGGTCCACTGCTTCGCCTGCTGCCTGGCTTTGTCCAGCTGCTCCGCGGACATCCGCGCTTCAAATTCCTGCAGGAATTTCCTGTCCTTCTCCTCTTTGGCGGCGGCCAGCAACATCCACGAATAGGCCGCTACGAGATCCTCCGGCGTGCCATTCCCGTGAACGTACAAACTGGCCAGGTTTTCCTGGGCGTTGACATCTCCCTGGTCCGCTGAGAGCGCAAACCACTTCATCGCCTCATGATGATCCTGGACGACACCCTCGCCCTTCATGTACAGCACCCCGAGATTGTTCTGCGCTTGAGCGATCCCGTGCTCGGCGGCTGCGCGAAACCAGCGCGCGGCAGTCGTTTCGTCTTTTGGTACTCCGAGTCCACCGTCGTACAACAATCCAAGATTGTTCTGCGCGCGAGCATCGCCTGACCGTGCTGCAATCTCAAACCACTTGGCGGCTTCCTGGTAGTCCTGCGGCACACCCGTTCCTGCGAAATACATATTCGCCAGATTGACCTGCGCCAGCACTTCTCCATTGTCCGCGGCTTTGCGGAGCCATTGCCTGGCCTGCTGCAGGTCCACGCGCATACCAAGCCCATGCGTGTACATGTAAGCCAGGTTGTTTTGCGCTGGAGCGTATCCACGAAGCGCAGCCTTGCGAAACAACTGGTACGCCTGCTCGTAATCCTGTTGAACGCGTGTTTGCGTTAGATACGCTAATCCCAGCACGTTCTGAGCTTGCGGATCGTGCTTCGCCAGCTTTCGCAGCGCCTCGAATTCCTGTGGAGTGTACTTCTTTAGAGACGCAATGATGTTTGCCGGAGTCTCGGCCATCGCACGTAGGCCGACGATAGCCAGCGCTATGACGAGAAGGAAAGAGAAACGGTGCCTGCCCATAACCACTCCTCGGGAGAAACTTGGCTTGCAGGACTTGCTTGTTATTCCTCAATTGCAGCGAATCATATGAGAGCTGCTGGATTCATTCAAGTGCAAAAATCAGCCGTAGACGGTCATTTTCGAGGGGTAAGTGGGTTGGTCCTTTCCGGCCCCCGGTTGCCAGAAACGTCCTGAATTCGCATGCTAAACTGAGTACATTCCTGAAGCCTGCTGAAGGCTATTCAAGATATGGCTGAAATCCGTCGTAGAAATTCCGTTACGTGCACCATCGGCAAGGTTCGTGTGGGCAGTGATGCACCAGTCGTGGTGCAATCAATGACGAACACCGACACGGCGGACGTGTTGGGAACCGTCAAACAGGTTGAGGCGCTGGCGCGCGCCGGATCCGAACTGGTCCGCGTTACCGTGAACAATGACGACGCCGCGAAGGGCGTCCCCCAGATCGTCGACCTGCTCGAGCGCCGCGGGATCGATGTACCGGTTATCGGTGACTTTCACTACAACGGGCATCTGCTACTGAAAAAATATCCGGAGTGCGCGCGTGCGCTAGCCAAGTACCGCATCAACCCGGGCAACGTGAGCGTGGGCCGCAAGGACGACGATAATTTCCGCATCATGGTCGAGGTTGCGGTCGAAAATCAAAAGCCAGTGCGCATCGGCGTGAATTGGGGATCGCTCGATCAGCAACTGCTCACGCGCATGATGGACGAGAATTCGCGCTCCGCCGAACCGAAAGACGCTCGCGATGTGACCATGGAAGCCATGGTGGTGAGCGCGTTGAACTCTGCGAAACTCGCAGAAAAATACGGCCTGCGGCGCGATCAGATTATCCTCAGCGCAAAAGTGAGCGGCGTACAGGACTTGGTTGACGTGTACCGCAATCTCGCCGCGCGCTGCGACTATGCGCTCCACCTGGGTCTTACCGAAGCCGGCATGGGCGCCAAAGGGATCGTGGCGTCTACCGCCGGATTGAGCATTCTGCTGCAGGAAGGTATCGGAGATACGATTCGCGTCTCGCTTACGCCCGCACCTAACGGCGATCGCACCGAAGAAGTGATCGTCGCCCAGCAGATTCTGCAATCCATGGGTATTCGTAGCTTCACTCCGCAGGTCACGGCATGCCCAGGGTGCGGCCGCACCACCAGCACTTTCTTCCAGGAAATGGCTGAGCAGATCCAAAGTTATCTGCGTGAACAGATGCCCGTCTGGAAGCAGCGCTATGCCGGCGTGGAAGAGATGAAGGTCGCAGTGATGGGGTGCGTAGTGAACGGCCCCGGAGAATCGAAGCATGCCAACCTCGGCATCTCGCTGCCAGGCACATTTGAAGAGCCGAAAGCTCCTGTCTTTGTCGACGGCCGATTGATGACGACGCTTCGCGGTGACCGCATTGTGGCCGAGTTCATCGACATACTAGATAACTACGTTGACTCGCACTACGCTGCGAAAACCGAAACGGTAGCGCAATAACTCTCAAAATAGAATCTCACCACAGAGGGCACAGAGTTACACAGAGCGTCCATAACTCTGTGAACGTCCATGTCCTCTGTGGTTGGTTTTTGAATTACCGCGTAGCTTCGGCGTGCGCCAGCATCAGCGCCGTCGTTTTCGACATCGATTCGTAATACCGCACGAAGCGCTGGGGCTCCATCGCCTTATACGGTTCAAGGTTATGTGCCCAGCGGAAGCCAATCGGCTGGTACCAAAGCTCGGCTTGCACATGGAATGGCCCCTCGGCGTCACCGAGCGCAACCGAATAACGCACCAGGTCTCCGGCGTCGGTGAAGTTCGGATCCTCGGCAGCCTCGCCCACCACAGCGATGTCCTTGTCGGCCGTTCGCTTATCGAAGCCCGACGGCAACAACCGGCTGTCCTTTAAGTAACGAACCGTGGACAGCAATCCGGTCGTGACGTGTCCTTCGTAGTCTCCGAGGATTGGCTCATAGATCTGCACCTGATCGCTGCTGTTGATCTCGCGGTAGAAAGGCTCGTACTTGGATGGATCGGCGTCGTTATCGTTACCAACAATGGATCCGTCTGGATTCAGCGCGCCTGACTCGAATACCTTACGACCGTTGTGATCGCTGATCACAACATGCAGCCAGGCGCGTCGCGAAGGATAGGCGGTAGGGAGCTTGTGACCAGTCAGATTCTCAACGAACACATCTGCCTGCAGTTTCCCTGCGCACACGTCAACACTGCGGACAGTCACACGCGCGGCTTGCGATTGCAGGAACCCAGCCGTTCGTTCCGCTGCGGAGGTCAATTCGGTGGGCAGGGCGGCCGTGTCTAGCTCGGTCCGATAGAGATTCAGCATTCGCTCCATCAGGAAATTGCCGCCGACAAACACATGCTGATGCACTTCCGGCCGCGGCTGAGGCAGCACTGACACAATGGCAGCGTTTCCCTTCACCACGGGCATGTGGCAAGACTGGCAACTGTAGTTGCCACGATAGTTGCTGTGCCGCCATTCGAGATATGGCATCTGCTCCGCGAACACGCCGAGCTCTTTTCCGTCGGGCCCGAGCGCGGTGGTGTACAGGGTGTGGCAGCTACCGCAGAGGTCTGACTCCTGGATATGCGCGGCCTCAGTCGGTTTAAAACCTCCAGTCGAGGTGTCCATGATACGAGTGCGCCCGGGGTCAACCTGGTAAGGCCCGTATTCCGGATGATCATTCTTGGACTCAGGCGGATTGACAACGAAGCCGCCATTGAAGCTTGCGGCTGTCCCCAATTTCTGCTTGCCGATCTGATGGCAGACTGAGCAAGAGACGCCATCCGCGGCCTCCGCGCTCTGCTTCTTGTCCGCATCGAACGGGAGATGTGAGAAAATTTGACCTTTCTCGCCTTGCAGCTTCGCCTCGTAGCGTGTGATGGGCATGTGGCAGATCGAGCACTCGTCTTCGATCAGCGGCCGAGACTGAGGATGGTCGAGAGTCTCCCGGCGAACGCTACCCTGCCAATAAGGATCGCGCGAGGAGTTCGCCATAATACTGGCACGCCAATCGAAGCCAATGGAGATGTCCTCGCCCTCGGGGCTGGTCACACCGTTGTGACAGGCCAGGCAGCGATCCGAGGTGTGGAACTCCGGTTGGAGCTCAGTATGATTTCCTCGTCCCCGCAACAACTGGGGCGAGCACAACAACAATAAAAGCGCGAGTGAGAAGTAGAGAGCTTGCTTGTACATTACCAGCCCTCATTCAGTCTGCCGTCAGCCCAATCCCAAAGCACATAGAAAAGAAGCTGCCGCGAACGGCCCGCCGTATTATTCACTGGAAAGCTGACCCCCACGTTTCCACGTATATGCTGCCGCCGGCTGATGGTTACCTGCATTTCGGGCAGCACGTTCCAGTTCGTCTTCGCTCCTGTAACGAGATCCCTGCTCGCGAGGGCTTCGACCATCGGCGACCATAACCGGCCCAGGCCGTGATCGGCTGCGAAGCTCTGTCCCACCACCGTGTTCCAGAAGACGTTCTGTGGAGCTTTTTGTGTGTCCACGGGCAAGAACCCTCCGCCCTGGAATTGAATGAAAGTGTTGGTTGGAAAAAGCTGATCGAACATTGCGAAAGTTCCGAAGGTGGTTGTGCCAGTCCCAAGTCCCCTGGACTGATTGCCCGTAGGTGCGGTCACTTCGCCCTGCAGGCTGAGGATCGAACCGGTACGCAGACTGGAAAACATCACGTGTTTCAGACCAAAAGTAATGTCGCCAATGCCGCCGTACCAGGTCTGCTCGGGACGAGTGAAAACGAGCGGAGTGTCGATTTCAATCTGATTTCTCATTCCAAATCTTTGCTCGTGGATCTCGTGGAACTCGACGCCTGACGGTCCTGAGATGTTGACGCGCCCAGTCAGGACCTCCTCGTCTTCTGGATATGCCTTTTCTGTTCCCAGCGCCAAAGGCAGATTCAACTCTCCGCGCGGCCAGTGCGGATTGCGACAGAAGGTACGTATGTAGGCAATGACATCGTTAACCTGCTGCGAGCTCAACGCCTCCGAGAAGGACGGCATGATGGTTGAGAAGCCGCGATACGGCCCGCCATGGATGGCGACCGCCTTGTACGCGGAATCCAGTTCGGGCGTCGTCTGATCGCAACGGGTGAAATCAGGGAACGTGCGCGGCGGGTTGAAACCAGCGATGGATTTGGCTGTTCCCCGCCCATCACTGCCATGGCAGGCTGCGCAAGCGGATGTGTAAATCTTGCGGCCGTCTTCGACATTTCCGTTGCGGACGGGCTGAAGTGTCTCAGCGGAGCGAGTTGCCGCGTGCGCCACAAGAAACAGTGCGGGGATGCAAAAGCAAACTCCGCAAAGAACCGCCACAGCCATTGCAGTGCTGCAGAATGCACGAAGGCACTGATTCGCTTTCGAGAGCTGCCGCAGTACACCCGAGATGAAGTGCATGTTCAAGACTCGACTGTCTGAATGTGAGCAGATACCTGAAAGAGAATAATAGAAGCTAGCTGTTGAAATGGGGTTGGAGTGCGAAAAATGACGAATTCTTCACCAGAGTTCAACCACACCGTGACAGAGATACCTAACCCCGTAATCGTTGTCGAAACAGACTAGCGCGCGAGGCGAGTGCGTTGGATGATCCAACCACACAGCCCCGGCGCTGAAGAAAGGAAGTTCGGAACTGCAGATGTGAGTGTTTCGGTCAGGCTTTTCATCTCGTCAGCACGCTCCGCTACATCTTCAGCAGAGCTGCGGAGACAGCGAGCCATGCACAAAAGCCGCTCACGATGAGTGCCGTTCGAACTGCCATGTTGTCGATAAACCAATTCCACTTCGCGTCCATATTTCCTCCTATCCGCTTACTAGATTGACGCGCCGGCCTCGCAATTGTTAGCTGCGATTTCCAACTGCATCTAGTCGCTAATACGTACCGCCTACCAAGGAAGTTCGCACATTTTTGTAACTATTCGATGAACAGGAGCATGGGAGGCAGTACACGAAGGGACATGTCCACGCGGGTAACTACTCGAAGCCTTGGAACCTGGGATTAGCACTCTCCGGGGTGGGAGTGATTGGATCTGGCTCTGCAAATTCCTGCAGGTCCGGATATTGCCGGATTAATGATGCTGGCGCCCTCACCTTTCGTCGCGTCAGCATCGATTTCAACTCCAGCGCATTTGCTGGCGCTTTGCCCTCAAAATGGTTGTTCGCGGCGACGTAAACCTTCTCGGCTTTACTAGCGATGCTCTCGATCTTCGCCTGCCACCCTTCCAGTTCGTGGGGCTTGTAGAGGTAGTCGTAGCGATCACTGGGTTTCTTCGGATCAAACCACTGGTCATAACGGCGTCCGTGCAGACGCACGTATCCGATCGATGACGTCACATGCCCGCTGGGACGAATGGCGCGGCCCAGGAGCGGTTGGTCGATGTTGCAGAACGCAACACCTTCGGCCGTGAAGTGCTGGAGGATTGCTTCGTCGCTCCAACTGCTGTGGCGCACTTCTACCGCCAGCGGATATTGACCAAACATCCGAATCAGTTTGTCGAGATGCTCGCGGTTCTCCTCGGTGTTCTTGAACGAGATGGGAAACTGCATCAGCAGAGCGCCAAGGCGCTCCTCGGATGCGATGGCGTCGTACCCTTCTTTCGCCAGCTTCTCATCTTCCGGCGCAAATCGAATCGTCTTCGCCGAAGTCGATTCCACCACGGCGATCGGCGAATGCGTGAAGATCTTGTTCAATTTCGCCGTGAACTGCAATTTCGAGTTTACCGCCCCGGCTTTGCGGCACCAGTCACGGCCGACGTCAGGCTTGATGTGCCCGTAGAACGATGTATTGACTTCGATGAGATCGAAATACCGCGCCAGGTACTCCACCGGATGCTGCGTCTTCTTCAGACCTTTGGGATAGACGATGCCCTCCCAGTCCTTGTAAGCCCAACCCGCTACGCCGATGTAGAGCTCTCCCATCGTGAATCTCAGTCTCAGAAGAAGACCATTGCCATCCAGAACGTCCCACCGGGAGATCTCTCGTTCTGTGCGTAGCAACTGCCCACAGCGAATCTCTTAAGCGAGGGCTGCGCTGCAATGCGGGATAGATCCGGCGGAAGTATCTCAGGTTGGGAGTTCGTGTAGGTGATGCTGTAGCGCACGCCCGGCAGTTGCAGAAGTGCCCGATTGTTCATCTGCCCCGTTTTCGCCATTTCACAAGCTGCCTCGCGCAGTTGCGGCATCTGCACCTGTGCCAGCGGAGTCTCCTTTTTCTGCTGGCGCAATTCCTCGACTGCGTGCGCCGCGCGTGCAGACGCCTGGTCCACAGAAAGCGCAGCTACGGTCTGAGCAAAGTCTTCCGTCACCCAGAAATCATCTCCCTGATGAACGATGCCGATTCCCACTGAGTTGTATTCCGGCGTAAGCAGGTTGTGCCGATGTGGCGGCGAGTGCATAAATGCCGAATGAATTTGATCTGCCTGCGTGTTGTATCCCACGTTCTCACCGCTGCGAAAGAAATGCGCTCCGGCGGCTCGCAGGCGTTCCTGCACATCCGGCTCGCCTGACAATTGGTGTGATAACTTGCGCTCCCGCGCCATAGCCGCTGAGTGTTGCCTCGCGGCTTGCAAGAGTTCGGGATTAACCTTCAGTGGCGCCAGCCCAGCCTGCTCGCGTGACTCGTTCAGTTGCTGCAGCACCAGTTGCTCAGCTTGCTTATCAAATTGTTGCGCCAATAACCCCATCGGCGCAGTGATCGCAGTAATGGCCACAACCCACACCAATCTCTTGACCCAGTTCATGCCAATTAGAACCCGCCCTTGCAGGTAAATGTTCTCCCTTACAGATTGCGTCGCGTCGCTATGTTACGATTCGCCCAAGTTCTCTCGGAGACTTCATGCAACCGGTACTCATTCTATCTGCCGTATTGATCGGTGTGGTTGTAGGTGTGGCGATCGGTTACCTTTTGGGACGCGATCGGACCCGCGGCGGACAGCAGTCTCGCATTTTGGAAACCGAAAAGCGCGCCAGTACGGCGGAAGCGCTCGCTGCTGCGGCCGAAAATACCCGCAGACAGTTGGAAGGCGTCGTGGCGGAAACCCGTCAACGACTGGAAGAAACCCAGCGAGCCCGCACGGCCGCTGAAACGGAATTGAAGGCCGAACGCCAACGTCTGGACGACGAACGACGGTTACTCGAACAGGCCAGCAGCAAATTCAAAGATGCATTCGATTCATTGGCTGCCCAGGCGCTGAAGACCAACAACGAGTCATTCCTCGAGTTGGCGAAGAGTGCGTTGGGGCGATATCAATCAGAGGCTCAAAAAGATTTGGAGTC
>CAZBCQ010000064.1:17628-21100 GCA_964490255.1 uncultured Terriglobales bacterium
TGGCGAAGAGTGCGTTGGGGCGATATCAATCAGAGGCTCAAAAAGATTTGGAGTCGCGACAGAAGGCGGTGGAAACGCTGGTGCAGCCCATCCACGAATCGCTAACCAAAGTGGATCAGCAGATCCAGCAGATGGAGAAGGCCCGCAGCGAAGCCTATGGAGGATTGAGCGCACAGGTAAAGTCGCTGATCACCACGCAGGAGAAGTTGCAAAGCGAGACCGGCAACCTGGTGAAGGCACTCAGCGCACCTAACGTTCGCGGACGGTGGGGAGAAATCCAGCTGCGTCGGGTGGTCGAACTCGCAGGGATGGTCTCGTACTGCGATTTCCAGGAGCAGGCTACGGTCTCCACGCAGGATGGCAAACTGCGTCCCGACATGATCGTGCGTCTTCCGGGCGGGAAGAATATTGTCGTCGATTCGAAGGCGCCTCTGCAGGCGTATCTCGAATCGCTCGAGAGCACCGACGAGGATCGGAGGCGCGCGGCGCTCAGTCTACACGCTCGCCAATTGCGTAAGCATATGGATAGCCTGAGTTCGAAGGCCTACACCGAGCAATTCCAGCCTTCGCCAGAGTTCGTGGTGATGTTTCTTCCGGGAGAGACCTTCTTCAGCGCCGCACTCGAACAGGATCCAGCGTTGATCGAAGAAGGTGTGATGAAGAGCGTGATTCCCGCGTCGCCCACGACACTCATCGCGCTGCTGCGCGCTGTGGCTTATGGATGGAATCAGGAAAAGCTTGCCGCAAACGCGCAAGCCATCAGCGACCAAGGCCGCGAACTATACGAGAGACTGCGCAACTTCGCGGGTCACCTGACCGCGGTGGGCAATGGCCTTGATCGCGCAGTCGACTCTTACAATCGCGCCGTCGGATCGCTCGAGTCGCGCGTCATGGTGTCGGCACGCAAGCTGCGCGAACTTGGCGCCGCAACAGGGGATGAAATCGACGAGCCCGAGCCGATCGACAAAGTCAGCCGCAACCTGCAGTTGCCGGACTTTGTCGAAGAGCCGCTGTTCAAAGAAATGAACGCGGGAAAGAACTGACTGCGTTCGCACGACAAATGCAGATGCCTCGCTCCGCTCGTCATCACAAAGAAAAAGCTTGCTTGTCATCACGAGCGAGCGCAGCGAGCGAGGGATCTGCAGCTGAACTTTCAACAGCGGGCAGCTAGGCCGTCGTCAGCTTCTTCCTTTCCTTCATCTCCGCAAGCAACTGGTTGATTTTATCTTCCTTCTCCAGCGCTACCAGTTTGTCGCTAAGCGAATCTTCGCCGGCGATCTCGCCCTTTGCTTGCGCGACCGCTTCCTCGTGCGTGACTTTGCGCTTCATGCGATCAAACGTACCTGAATTGGCGCTATTGGTCGCTGCCATCTGCGCATCGCGAGCTTTGCCGAGCACGCGCGAGCGCCGGTGCTGCGCCACCAGCATATCGGCCTTCGCCTGTGCCTCGGAGAGCTTTTGCTCCAGCTTCTGCAGCGCTGACTTCAGGTTCTCCACTTCGATCTTCTGATCCGCAACCTGCTGCTGGTAGTTCTCGGTCAACTGCCTGTAGCTGAGCGAGCGCTCGATCGCCGCCTTCGCCAGATCATCTTGCTTTTTGTCGACAGCCAGTTCAGCCCGGCGAATCCAGTCCTTCTCCAGATCATTGGTTTCTTTCAGCTTCTTCTCCAACAGATGTTGATCCGCAAGCGCGATCGCCACCTGCGTCTTCACCTGGATGAGTTGATTTTGCATATCCAGGATCACCTGCTTGATCATTTTCTCCGGATCTTCGGCCTTATCCACCAGGTCGTTCAGATTCGCGCGAATTAATGTTGATACTCTTTCCAACAATGCCATGACTAACTCCTTTGACTGCGATCCCAATCCCCAAATAACCATCAGCAGCCAGCCCTAGCTGAGTGCTGAATGCTGATTGCTTTACGCCCCCGCTCCCTTGGCCTTCGCATCGCCACCGCCGTTACCATCAATGGTTGGCTTGGGCGGTTTATCCCCAATGTTGCGGATATGCCCGAAGAGCTCCGACATCTGCATGCCCGACAGCGTCTCGAACAGTGCTGGCACCTGCGCCGCCATCTTCGCAATGTCACCGGTAATCTTGTTCATCCCCGCAGCATCGCCATTTCCAGTTGAGACGATCGTGATCTTGTCGACATTGTTCAGCGGACTCGCCAGCGCCTTCACCACCTCCGGCAGCCCCGTGATCAACTTGTCGACGACCGCGGCCTGGTTGTACTCCTGGTAGGCTTCGGCCTTCACGTTCATCGCCCTGGCTTCGGCATCACCCTTCTTGAAGATGATCTCGGCTTCGGCTTCGCCCTGCTGCTTGATCGCTGACGCCTTTCCTTCCGCTTCCGCCATCAGGCGTGCCTTTTCGGCCTCGGCAAGCGTCTGAATACGTTGACGCTCAATCTCCGCCTGCTTCAGCACCGTGGCGATCAACTCCTTTTCGCGGCGTGCGATTTCGGCGTCCTGCACCTTTACCTGCTCCAGCTTCTCAATCTGCTGGATTTTCACCTGCTCGGCCACGACCTGTTGCTGCATGACGTTCGTCTGGATCTCGTAAGCCTTGTCAGCCTGCGCCTGCTGCCGCTTGCTGACTTCGAGTGCCTGCGCTTTCTTTACGTCCAGATCGCGTTGCGCTTCCGCCTGCTTTGCCAGCGAAACGGTCTCCGCCAGCACCCGCTCCTGATCGGCCTGCGCCTTCGCCACGGCAGACTCCCTCTGCGCCAGCGCCCGTTTGATGGCTGTATCGCGTTCAGCTTCCGCCGCCGCCACGTCGGCGTCACGCTTGATGCGAGCGATATCTGGACGTCCCATGTTGGTGATGTACTCATTCTTGTCACGCACTTCCTTGATCGTGAACGAGATCACCTCGAGTCCCATCTTGCTCATGTCGTCGGCGCAAGTTCCACGCATGCGATCGCTCACCATCTCCGGCTGCTTCACAATCTCTTCCACCGTGAGCTGTCCGATGATGCCGCGCAGGTGCCCTTCCATTACCAGCCGGATCAGTCCTTCCCGCTCCTGATCTGTCTTGGTCAGGAACTGCTCCGCAGCGGTCACAATCGACTCCGGATCGGACTTCACCTTGATCTGTGCCACCGCCTCGACTGTCACAGCAACGCCCTGTTTCGTGTAGAGATCCTGCTGCGGCGCCACGTCGAACGACATCAGTTCGAGCGAGAGCAGCCGCGAACTCTCTACCATGGGGAAGATCACCGTGCCGCTTCCCTTCACGATTCGTGTTTTGCGATACCCGTAAACGATGAGGGCTTCATGCGGCCCGGCTTTGCGATAAAGCCGGGCGAAAACCGCCATCAGGAAGAACACAGACAGCAGTACCAGTCCAACAATGATCCAAATGTCATTCGGGATACCCATAACGCCTCCAAGCGAAATGCAAAATTGCAAATCAAACCGACTTCATCATTACGTCTAAATCTTTCACCAGCCGCTCGGGCTGATCGTG
>CAZBCQ010000065.1:0-16401 GCA_964490255.1 uncultured Terriglobales bacterium
TGCCGGAGCAGGGAACATCGGCAAGTACGCGCTCGAATGCAGTTTCGTCAGCAATCACCGTGACGTCGTGATGGATCACTTCTACATTCGCCATCGAACTCAGGCGCGTGCGCATCATCTCAGCGCGATGCTTGTGCAGCTCCAGTGCCCGTATCTTTGCCGTAGGATTTTGCTCCGCGAGGATCGCCGTCTTGGCACCAGGCGCCGCACAGCAATCGAGGATGGACGGTGCGTTGCCGACGAGCATCGCTACGAGTTGCGAGCCCTCATCTTGTATCCACGCGCGTCCGCTGCGAATCGTTTGCGACCGCACCACGTCTCCGGCAACCACGCGGCCTGCAGAACTCACCAGCAGTCCCGGAGCTAATTGCAGTCCTTCGCGCACCAGCTCTCGTTCAGCTTCGGCGCTGGCCACGTGCAAAGCCGTCTCCGGCGGCTTCTGGTCGGCGCTGCAGATCATGTCCGCTCGCTCGAGGCCATATTCAATTGCCCAGCGCTCCACGATCCACAGCGGATGGGAATAGAGCTGCGACAGATCAAGCACCGTCTTGAGTCCCGGCGCGAGCACGGGCTCAAGAACCGCTGGATTCGCAACTAGTTTTCGCAGGATCGCATTGACGAATGGAGCCGCCGATGCCTTGCGGCTACGCTTCACCAGATCCACACTGTCATTCACTGCGGCGTGACTGGGAATGCGTTGCAGGAAGCCGACCTGGTAAGCAGCGAGGCGCAGTGCGGTTAGCACTTCAGGGTCAAGCTTCTCCAGTCTTTGCGAAGAGAGATCGCGTATTGCATCGTCCAGTCGCATTCGCCATCGCAATGTTCCGAGCACAACCTCCATGCACAAGCCGCGATCCGCAGGAGAAAGTTTCTCCAGCCGATCGGAATGCAGTAGCTCGGAGGCGTATGCGTCCTGTGTCTCGACACGGAGCAATACGTCAAAAGCTGCGGTTCGGGCTGGACTGATCAAGAGAGCCTTTCCGGTTGGCTTATGCCTCCGTTGCGTAAGGCGCGGTACCGAGTTTCTCGCCCGCCTGCGGACGGTATCCGTTCAGAAAGTCTTTGGCCGCCATTCGTTTCCTGCCTTCTGGCTGAACCTCGAGCAACTCGAGATGTGTGTTTCCCGCCAATCCCACCAGCAGCCGCCCAGAACTGACGGCCAGTTCGCCCTCGACCAATCGCAAACCGTCATCGTGAGATGGTCGCGCCGCGGTGAAGCTCAGCTTCTTCCCGCGAAAGCTGGTATAAACGCCCGGCCATGGCTGAAATCCGCGCATCCGGTTCCAGACATCCGTCGCCTTTCGCCGGAAGTCGATGAGTCCATCCTCTTTCGTCAGGATCGGCGCAAAGCTCGCGCGCTGCTCCTCCTGTTTTCGCGGAGCGATTCTTCCTTCGCGCAAGCCATCCAGCGTTTGCGCCATTAGCTCCGCTCCGATTTCGGCCAGCTTTGGGCTTAGTGTAAGAGCGGTATCTTCGGGAAGAATCACGATCTCTTCCTGGAGCAGAATGTCGCCGGTGTCGAGTCCGGCGTCGATCCTCATCGTAGTCACGCCAGTCATCTTCTCGCCATTCGCAATCGCCCATTGAATGGGCGCAGCGCCGCGATATTTCGGCAGCAGCGACGCATGCAGGTTCAGATTTCCCAGCGGCGGCAGATCGATCATCCACTGCGGAATGATGCGTCCATAGCCGACAACGATGACGGCCTCGGGACGGACTTCTTCCAATCGAGCGCGGAACTCGGCGTTGTTCTTGATCTTCTCCGGTTGCGTGATCGGCATTCCAAGTTGCAGTGCCAGTTGTTTGACAGGAGGAAGACTTAACTCCATGCCGCGGCCGCTTGGCCGGTCCGGTTGCGTGACCACCAATTGAATTCGATGCCCCTTCTCTGCCAGCACTCGCAGAGTGGGCACTGCGAATTGCGGTGTACCGCAGAAAACCAGATCCATGTTTCTGATTTTACGCTGGCAGCTCAGGTGGCATTCCGGATCAAGATTTGAGATAGTTTTTCTCCGGAAGAAACACCTTCGTCGTATGGCTCTGAATGAGACCATCATCAACGGCCTGCAACCTTACGCAATCGGTCAAAAGCTGCATGCATTCCGACTACGCAAGAAGCTGTCTCTGGTGGAACTCGGCAAGCAGGCAGGTCTTTCGGCAGCTATGCTCTCGAAGATCGAAAATGGAAAGCTCTTTCCGACACTCCGGACTCTGGAACTGGTTTGTCGTCCTCTCCAGGTTGAGCTGCGGCAGTTCTTTCTATCGGATGGCAAACCGCTCTGTGCCATCACTCGCCGGAAGGATCGTATACGCCTGCCGGAAACCCGAAAGGCGAAGAAGCCGGCTTACTTTTTCGAGTCGCTGGATTTTGTTGCGAATGAGCGGAAGCTGAATTCTTATCTGGCGGAGTTCGAACCGGTAGATCCGAAAGATGTGACCATGCATGAGCGTCCCGGGGAGGAACTGGTGTTCGTGCTCAATGGAACTCTGATCATCCATATCGGCAACGAGGAGCACACACTATGCGCAGGAGACTCCATCCTCTTCGACTCATCCGTTCCACATGGCTATCGCCGCAAGGGAAAAGAAATCTGCCGCGCGCTGGTTTTTGCTCAACCCTAGCCTTTACCACTGACCGGCTTTCGCCAGCTTACGCACCTTGCGTTTGATCAGGTCACGCTTCAGCGCGCTGATGCGGTGAATGTAAAGTTTGCCGTTCAGGTGGTCCGTTTCGTGCTGGAAGGCACGCGCCAGTAACTCTTCTCCGGTGTGTTCGTGCCATCTGCCTTCGACGTCCTGCGCACGGACGGTTACCCGCTCGGCGCGAGCAACGTTCTCGCGGAAATCCGGGATGCTCAGGCAGCCTTCACTTTGCGACTGGCGGCCTTCCATGCGGACGATCTCAGGATTAATCAGCACGAGTTTCGCACCGGGATCTTCCTTGAATGTCACATCGATTACGGCGATGCGCTTTGAGATTCCGATTTGCGGCGCTGCCAGCCCGATGCCGTGCGCCGCATACATCGACTCGAACATGTCGTCGATCAACTGCTTCAGGTCTTTGTCAAATATGGTGACCGTCTCCGCGGGTTTCTCCAGCACGGGATCACCGAGTTTCACGATGGGGTAGATCATTGTTCCGTTGTCAGAAGCTCCGTAATTGTTCCTGGTAGCCATGGAAGTTGCGCAACAATTCGGTGAGCGAGTCGCCGCCGAATTTTTCGAGAACGCAGCGCGCCAGCACCAGCGCGACCATGGATTCTCCGGCCACGCCTGCGGCCGGCACGACGCACACATCCGAGCGTTCGTAGGCCGCCTTCACTGGCTCGCGGGTGGCGAAGTCAACCGAGCCCAAGGGTCTCCGCAGGGTTGAGATCGGCTTCAGATATCCGCGAACGACAATGTCCTCGCCATTAGATACGCCGCCTTCGAGGCCGCCAGCACGATTGGTTTTGTGACGGAATCCGGTCAGCGCTTCTTCTTCGTTGCCCGGTGCATACCCGATCTCATCATGCACCGCTGAACCGGGCGATGCGGCCCCTGTTACTCCGTAGCCGATCTCAACGGCCTTCACTGCCTGCAACGACATGACCGCCCAGGCGAGCAACCCGTCGAGGCGCTCGTCCCAGTTCACGTACGTGCCCAAGCCCGGGGGGACATTATGCGCGCGCACTTCGAAGATACCGCCCACCGAATCGCCCGTGCGCAGGACCTTGTCCACTTCGCCCTTCATACGCTCTTCGGCTTCGCGATCCACGCAATTCAGCAGGACTTCTTCTTTGGGATACAGCGCCGAAATCTCATCCCAGCTGGCCTCACGCTCCAACGACGATCGGCCAACCTGGACCACGTGGCTGAGCACTTCGATCCCGAGTTGCCGCAGCAGGAGTTTGGCGATGGCGCCCATCGCCACGCGAGAGGTTGATTCGCGCGCCGAGGCACGTTCCAAAACGTAACGCGCTTCCGGGAAGTTGTATTTCAGCGCGCCGGCGAGATCGGCATGTCCAGGACGCGGCGAAGCCACCCGCTTGTGTTTCTCGGGGTCGCCTTCGTCTACGGGCAATACTTCCTGCCAGTTCTGCCAATCGCGATTGCCGATAACGATCGCGATCGGGGACCCAATTGTCTTCCCATGGCGCACGCCGGACACAATATGTGCCGAATCGCGCTCAATCTTCATGCGACCGCCCCGGCCAAAACCTTGTTGGCGCCGCCACAGTTCCCGGTCAATAAATGTCTGATCGATGGGCAAGCCAGCCGGAAGGCCCGACAGCATGGCTACCAGGCTTTCTCCGTGTGACTCGCCTGCAGTTGAGAATCGAAGCATGAGTTCTAAGTGGTTTCCTGTCAGTTACCTGAAAAGGTCGATTGTATCTGATCGGGCTTTTCGCACCCAGACTCCAGATACGAGGTACGAATTGTGAAGCCACTTTGGCCCGGTGCAATTCGCGCCCGGCCAGTTCATCATCCTGTGCAAATCCTCTGAAAAGCGTGTTTATTTATTGGTAATCATTCCCGGTCCATAGGTAGTAAATACAGGTGAAACCGGGTAGAATCTAGAACTGTTCAGGTTAGTTTTGCTTACTGCGTAGTAAACGAATGACAGCAGTAGTTGCAGGTATCTCGCGAAGTTTTGACCCAGCCTGGGCTAGCAGTCTCTCACCTGAGACGTTGATTTTTTCGTAGGAGTATTCTCCTTTGCCTCTGCCTCCAGTGCTGCCTCTCAAGGACTCGGCACGTGCACGTATCCAGGAATTGGTGTGTGTGCTCGAGCCTCATTTTCCCGAGATTACTACGGCATGGCGTGCGCGCATGTTCGAAGAACTTAATCTCGACGGGCGTGCGATGGCTGCCTTGGAACGACTGAATCTCGGAACCGGGTTCGGACTGTGCTGCAAGGCCGACTTCAGCCAGTTTGCCGACAATCTTCGCTATTACGGAACCCGTCTCGCGAAGTTGAATGTCGACACCCGGGTAGTGGCCCGAGCTCTGGACATGTATCAGTCGTTCTGTGAGCCCCATCTGCAGTCGCTCTCCCCCATGGCGCGTGCGGAAGCGATCTCCGCGCTCGAGACGTTCAATTCCACGACCTTTGTTTCAATTGCCGGAACGTACTTCGATACGCAACGCAACGCGTCGGCCGCTCTGCTGTCCGCCTTGGAAGCGGAACTCTCTGCGGAGAATCTCTCCAGCCTGTTGGGGCGCGTACTACAGATTTCGAAGCAAACATTCGACGCTACTGTTGGCGTGCTTTTGCTGCGGGAACCGGGTAGCGACTCGCTTCGTCCGGCGGCTACCGTCGGTCTCGAAGATCCGCCTGATGGCGACTTCCTGATCCCGCTCGGGCGTGGCTTTACAGGCCGCATTGCCCAAACCGGCGAGGCCGCCATGTTAGCGGACCTTGATCAGTCTGACGGCTTGCTGAATCCGCTCATGCGCAAGAAGGCGAAAGCGCTCTGGGCTGTTCCCCTGAAAATCGAGCAGGAAATTATCGGCGTTCTGGCCATCGGGTTTCCGAGACCGTATGAATGGCTCCCCAGCGAACGCGAATTACTGCGTGCC
Source organism: uncultured Terriglobales bacterium (assembly GCA_964490255.1). GTDB lineage: Bacteria > Acidobacteriota > Terriglobia > Terriglobales > Acidobacteriaceae > JAJPJE01. The sequence continues at coordinate 5,563 of CAZBCQ010000065.1, forward strand.
ATTGCGGATCGTTCGGCGTTGGCGATCGAGCGCGCCCGGATTACCGACGCGTTGCGCGAGCGCGAAGCCCGTATAGCCGAGCTCTCGGCACACCTGCTGCGGGCCCAGGAAGAAGAACGCAAGCGTATCAGCCGGGAGCTGCACGACGCCACCGGCCAGCAGCTCATGGTCATCCGGCTTTATCTGGGTATGCTGACCAGCGGAACTGTCTCGGAAGAGGTCAGAGGCAAGGTAGGGGAGACAGTAAACGTCGTCGATCAGACGATTGAAGGCATCCGCAGGATCATTGCGAGACTCTCACCATTAGTACTCCAGGAACTCGGCCTGGTTGCCGCCATTCGCAAGGAAGCCAAGGACCTGGGCAAACGCAGTGGTGTAAGAACGCGGGTTGCGATCCCGGATAGCGTCGGTCGATTCGCTCCAGAAGTCGAAACCACGATCTATCGCGTCGTCCAGGAAGCCCTGCATAACATCTCCAAGCACGCGAAAGCGAAGAGTGCCAGTGTGCAGATGTTGCGCGTGGACGACATGGTCCAGTTGGCGATCCAGGATGACGGAGTTGGCTTCGGTGACCGTAAGCCCGTCGTCGGCCGCAACTTTGGCCTTGCCGGCATGCGCGAACGCATTGGCATGCTCGGTGGAAGCGTGCAGGTGCTTTCGGGGAAGAATAAAGGGACACGCATCGAGATCATGATTCCGGTAACGAGCGAAGGAGCAACTCCAGTGGATCAGCCGCGAACGACGAAGCGGCCTTTTCTGGTGCGCAAAGTCGCTGCCGGCGTCGTTTCGCAATCGTAGTTTCGCAATCGTAGTCAGTTCGCCACTGACGTCAAAATTCTTATTTCGGCTTTCGGAGGAACGAGCTCTCCGGTGTTGAAGAACAGGTGTTTTTGTTATGCCCAAAATACGTTGCGTTTTAGTCGATGATCATACGTTGTTCCGGCAGGGCGTTCGCCGTCTCCTGGAAACCGAATCCGATTTCGAAGTGGTAGGTGAAGCTGCCGACGCCGGCGATGCCGTGGAGAAGGCTCGCGAATTGCGTCCCGACATCGTTTTGATGGATATCGGCATGCCCGGACTGTCGTCATTCGAAGCCGCACGTCATATCCGCAAGAACCGGCCGGAAACCAAGGTCCTGTTCCTCACCATGTACGAGGATGAAGACTACCTCGTGCAGTGCCTGGAAGTTGGCGCTGCCGGGTACGTGCTCAAGGACACTCCGGCTCCGCAACTGCTCACCGCTGTGCGCGACGTGTACAAGGGCGGTAAGTACCTGAGTTCACAGGTTCTCGGCAAACTGGTCGAGGACTTCCGCGCGCGCGTGCGTGACGCCAAGATGCGTCCGCGCATCTCGACGCTGACTCCGCGTGAACGCGAGATCTTGAAGCTGCTCGCCGAAGGCAATTCGGTGAAGGAGATTGCTGTGCTGCTGGGCCTGAGCGTGAAGACCGTGGAAGCGCATAAGTTCAACCTGATGCGCAAACTCGACATTCACAACAAGGCGCAGCTGGTGACCTACGCGATCCAGAAGAAGATCATCAAGATTCCGGTAAATCAGTAAAAAGCAGTGGTTAGTGGCTAGTGGTTGGTTGCGAGCAGAAGATGACGTTGACGTTTGCCTAAACTAGCAACTGATAGCAAAAAGAAGCCAGTGATCTCGGCGAAGTGCTCGTTGACCTGACTTTCGTCTGATCATCACCAACGCAATTTACGGCTATCAACGAACCCGCTTGCGCTGACTCACTGATAGTCACAATTTGCGTTGGTGACTGAACTCGATCGTCTCAGGTCTCCCTGATTCATTCGGGTCCGTTTCATCTGTTGCCGAAGCAACTGATGCCGAGCGGCCTTCGCTTCTATCGCTGGCCTCTTGTGTGTATAGATGTCTGGCCAACCGAAATGTTGTCCGCGTGTTAAAAAATCGAGAGCTCCTGTTGGATCCTGGTGTTCGGGCGCCAGTGTTCGGGTGCCCCACACATCCTGCTTTTGAACGAGTGGGAATGCGGTCTACACTGTCGGGCTGAGATGCTGGACTTCTCCCAATTCGAATGCCTGAGCTTCGACTGCTACGGCACGCTCATCGACTGGGAGTCGGGGATTTTGGGCGCGATCCGGCCGATTCTCGAAGTCCACCATCGTAAGCTGAGCGACGACGGCATCCTGGAACTCTACGCGGCTCTCGAGGCCGAAGAAGAGAGCGGCGAGTACAAGAAGTACCGCCAGGTCCTCCAGCGAGTGATGTGGAAGATGGCCGCTCGAATCGTCTTTCCGCTCACCGAAGCCGAGTTCAATGCGCTGCCGGACTCAATGCCAAGCTGGCCGGCGTTTCCTGACACCATCGAAGCCTTGCGGCGACTCAAGTCAAAGTACAAGCTGGCGATCATATCGAACACCGATGACGACCTGTTTGCCGAGACCGCGAAGACGCTGCAGGTGCCGTTCGATTTCGTGATCACGGCCGAGCAGGCGCGCAGCTACAAGCCTTCGCACGACAACTTCCAACTCGCGCTGAAACACATTGGACTGCCGAAAGAGCGAATTCTGCATTGCGCGCAGAGCATTTATCACGACATCGTTCCGGCGCGCGAGTTGGCGATCGCGAATGCCTGGGTGAATCGTAGAGCAGGAAAACGCGGTTCGGGCGCGACGCGAGCGGCTGCGGAAACACCAGACTTAGAAGTGCCGGGTCTGAAGACGCTCGCGGATTTAGCAATAACCTAGCCGCAGATTTCCGCTGATGAGCGCTGATCTAGGATCAGGGAAAAAGCAAATGAATCTGGGTTCTTCTGCGTTGATCAGCGGCTAAATTCTTACTGCAGGGTCTTCGACGCTGTGGCCGCCTCGGCTTTCGGTTCCTCTTCGGGCTGCTTCTCATCTGCTTTCGGCGGCTCTTCTTTTTTAGCAAGGAATTTTGCGCTGTTCAGCAGCGGACGCGCGAGCGACGGATTGTACCCCGTCCACGCATCGTCATTGTTCGCTTCGCGCTCGAACTGCGCGCGCATACTCTCCATCTTCGAATCGAGATCGTCGAGATAGTGCAGCATCAGCGCTTCGGGGAACATGGGCAGTTTGGGGGATCCGTACTCGTACTGGCCGTGGTGGCTGATGATCATGTGCTCGAGCAGGATCTTCAGTTCGTCCGGGAATCCCGGAACCTGATTGATCTTCGCCTGAAGCATCTCCAATTCGATAATCATGTGCCCGAGCAACTGACCCTTGGTCGTATAAGTGATGGAGCGCGCGTACGAAAGCTCGTGAAGCTTGCCGATGTCGTGCAGGAATGCGCCGCTCAGCAGCAGATCGCGATTGATTTGCGGATAGTTACGTGAGGCCAGGTCGCAAACTTTGAACAGTGAAACCACGTGATCAAGCAGGCCGCCGATAAACGCGTGGTGCAGCGACTTCGCCGCGGGAGCGTTCCTGTAGTTTGTCGCAATCTGAGGATCGGCCATGAACGCCTTGATCAATGACTTCAAGTACGGGTTCTGGAAGCTCTCGACGAAATCCCCGACAGTCTGCCAGAGCGCGTCGACATCCTTATCCGTCTTCGGAAGGTAATCGGAAAAATCGACTTCCGTCTCGTCCAGCTTGCGCAGCTTGTGCACGGTCAGCTGGAACTTGTTGTTGAACTTGTTGATCAGACCCTTGACCTTGACAAAGTCATCCTGCTCGAATGCATTCAGGAACTCGTGCACGTTGTCCCAGACCTTGGCCTCGATCTGCCCGGTGCGGTCGGCGAGCGTAAGCGCGATGTAAAGATCGCCGGTCCGCTTGGGCTTGATCTGTTTGGAAGCCACCACGAAGCTGGAGACAATGGTGGCGTTCTCGTGCTGGGAACAATCGCGAATGAAGAAATCTTTCATAGGGTCCAGTTCCATTCAGCCGCATGTGGCTGGACAGACGGAACAATGTACCACGCAGGCAGCGTAAGAGCAGTACGGTGGAACACTGATGCGGTGGGTGATCCGGACCAAGTGGAAATGCGTAGCTGGTAGCGGTCCCAGCGGGGTGGCACGCGGTCTCCTCAGGGTGGCGGACGAAAATCGAAAGTGGTGTGGTTTGTTGCGGATGAGCGAAATCAGCCGCGCACACGCGCCGGGAGGTACAAGCGAGCACAGATTATGAGGACTACTGCTTCAGCTTTTCCCACCAAGTAAGGGGCCTAACAAAGATGATCAGTTCTCTGGGTTTCGACGAAGCCGTGGCCTTACCGCAGGTATTTGCCCCAACAATGCCGTGCTGCAGAATTTCCTTTGTCGAGAAATCTGTCATAACCAACCACGAGTAGTCTGGTGTGTGCGGCTGGCATAAGACGTAACCGGCGCGGATGCTGATTGCATCGCCATATTTAACGACAGGGTTAGTCACCCCCGAAAGCCCGCAAACCAACTGCTGACTCCGGGCACTGGTCTTTGCATACTCATTGGTAAGACGCAGCCGGATGACACGGCTCGTATCCGTTTAGGTTTCCAACAGTGGGGCAGCACTTGGGTTAGACTTATCACCTACCCACACGTTCACACAGCTATTCGCTACCGCGCGTCCATTTCGTCCATACACAAGCCTAATCTCAACCGTTTGTGCACAAAGAACCATCCCAAATGAGCAACAGAGAATGAGCATCAGGAGTTGCACAACCGACCGAACCGCAAAGAGAATTCCCTGACTCCTACAACGCTTTATCAATGCGCATCGCCTCGCTCCATGCGGAAATCGTAGCATCCGGCGTCGGTGTCGCGCACGTGAATGTAACGAATCCGATCGTCGGCAAAAAGCCTCTTGAGCAGCGGTTCCACGTCGCCATCGTCGACATAGCGCTGGGTGATCAGACGACGTCCCGCTCCATAGGCGTTGAAGGTCAGCCGGTGCGCCCGCATGTCTTCCGGGAAGCCAGAGTTTTCGTCATACCGTGGACATTCGTGTTCGTGGATGAACACGGGCCCGGGCAGCGGAAGAGGCTCGAGCTGATAGAAGGGATCGAAAGTAAACAGAATGCGTGTCTCTTCGCCGACGCGAAACGTTCGCAGGCACAGTCGGCACGGGCCGTAGCCGGTGGCGATTTCAACGCTCGCCGGATGACCGTATCCGGGAGCACGCATTGTGCCTCGGACCAGATCGGCCGTGTTCTGTGGCATTGCAATTACACGGAATACGACTGAGGATGTGGTGGCGTTGGGCGCTGGATTGTGTAAGTTCATCGTCGTCATGAGGTGATTGTCGGCGGAATGCAAGGTGCTTGCTATCCGGCGATTGCGGTCAAAGTAGAACTGGGCCTGAAGTCAGCTCCCGGCACCCCTCCGAGTAAAATGCAGCGGGTATTTTGGCGGGCACATCCAACGCAGCGAGGTGGAAATGAGCACTGTTACTTCTCAAAAGATTTCAGCAAGTGCTGCCGGAAGCATAACCCTCGGCGGCGAACTTACGGTTAACCGCATGGGCTACGGCGCAATGCGGATTACTGGACCTGGCATCTGGGGTCCTCCGGCGGATCACGATGGCGCCATTCGCGTGCTGCGGCGCGCAGTGGAACTGGACATCAATTTCATCGATACGGCTGACACTTACGGTCCTTATGTCAGCGAGGAGCTGATTGCGGAAGCGCTCTATCCGTATCCGAAAGGGTTGGTGATCGCGACCAAGGGCGGCTGGGAACGCGTTGGGCCGAACCAATGGATCCACAATGCGTTTCCGGATCATTTGCGCGAGGCAGTTGAAGGCAGCCTGAAGCGATTGAAGCTGGACCGCATTGATGTATATCAGCTGCACATTCCTGATCCGCGGGTCTCGTTCGAAGCATCGATGGAAACGCTGGTGAAGCTCAAAGAGCAAGGCAAGATCCGGCTGATCGCGTTGTCGAATGTGACGCGTGAGCACATCGAGCGCGCACTGAAGGTGACGCCGATCGTCTCCGTACAGAATCGCTACAACTTCGACGACCGCGAATGGGATTACGTCGTCGATTTCTGCGAGCAGAAGAAGATTGCCTTCATTCCGTGGGGACCGCTGGCGCAAGGGAAGAGCGCGACCGAGAAGTTGAAGCAGATCGCGCAGGCACACGGTGTTACGCCTATGCAGGTTGCGCTGGCGTGGTTGTTGCAACGGTCGCCGGTGATGTTGCCGATTCCGGGGACATCGTCAGTCGAGCACCTGGACGAAGATGTCGCCGCGGCGCAGCTGAAGTTGACGAACGAGGAGTTCAGGACGTTAGGGTCGTAGGCAGTTGCGGGTGTAAGAGAAGTATTCGTACTGCGAGAGGGCTCCCTCGCTGCGCTCGGGAGGACAGCAGTTTCTCGCTTCGCTCGGAATTGAACAGCGCGGAAAATAGCGTTCGCGCCATTGAAGTAAGGGCAGCCGAGGTCGGCTGCCCCCACACAACCAATGTCAGGACAGGCAGGATTGCCTGTCTTGCACAATCAATAGATCACCACACGCGGCAGGCGTTCTGCGCAACCATCGGCGAGTTGGGCTTGCAGCTGAACGCCTTCCCGAACTCGGGCATATTCCGCAGTACGCCATTCACGCGATAACGCCCAGGCGAGTGCGGATCGACCGTTGCCAGATGTCGCGACTCTTCCGGGCGAGAATTCTGGCACCAGATGCGGCCCCAGGACAGGAACAGGCGCTGCTCAGGGGTAAAGCCGTCGATCTTCTGCTGTGGTTTGTCGCCGATCATTTGCAAGAGCGCCATCAACGCCAGTCGTACGCCACCGTTATCAGCGATGTTCTCGCCTTCGGTGAGTTTGCCGTTCAGGTGCACGTCATCGATTGCGGTGAACTTGCTGTACTCATCGGCGATGCACTGGCCGCGCTCCTGGAAGTTCTTGTAGTCCTGAGGCGTCCACCAGTTGTGCAGGTTGCCGTGGCCGTCGAACTGGCCACCTTGGTCATCGAAGCCATGAGTCAGTTCGTGGCCGATGACTGCGCCGATGCCGCCGAAGTTTATGGCGTCATCTACAGAGTTCGCATAAAACGGCGGCTGCAGGATGCCTGCCGGGAAATTGATGTCGTTCATCAGCGGGTCGTAATAGGCGTTCACGGTGGGCGGCGTCATCTCCCATTCCTGGCGATCGACAGGTTTGCCGATCTTGTTCATGCGCCGATTGAAGTCAAAGGAGTTTGCGCGCAACGAATTACCCATTGCGTCGCCACGGATGATCTCCAGCTTGGAGTAGTTACGCCATTTGTCGGGATAGCCGATCTTGTTGGCGATAAGCTGGAGCTTCGCCAGCGCCTGTTTCTTGGTTTCCGGCGTCATCCACGACACGCCTTCGATGTCGTGGTTCAGGGCGGCTTCGATCGCGTGCACCATTTTCAAAGTCCGCTCTTTTCCTTCGGGGCCGAAGGTTTCATCCACGTAAAACTGGCCGAGCGCGAAGCCTAGATCGTTATCGGTGTATTGCACACAACGTTTCCAACGCGGCTTCAACTCGGCAGTGCCGGTTAGCGTTTTGCCGAAGAAGTTGAAATTCTCGTCGACGAATGCCTTGGGCAACATCGATGCTGTGCTGTGCAGGGTTTGCCAGCGCAGGTAGGTCTTCCAGGAGTTGAGTGGCACGGACGCGAGCAGCCCGTTCACAGTCTTGAAGAATTCGGGCGAGGCTACGTTGATGGCTTTCGCGTCGGGCACGTCGGCCGAAACGAAGTATTGATTCCAGGCGAACTTCGGCGAAATTGCCTCAAGCTCGGTCGGAGTCATCTTGTGGTAAACCTTCTCGGGATCGCGGCGATCAGCCAGCTTCATCGAGCCCTTCGCGAGCGCGGTCTCGATATCCATCACCATCTCCGCATCGGCTGCGGCTTTCGCAGCCGGCTCGCCCGCGAGCTCGAACATGCGCTGTACGTGCTTCACGTAGTCGGCGCGGAGCTGTACGGATCTGGGGTCAGTGTTGGTGTAGTAATCGCGATCGGGAAGGCCGAGTCCACCCTGGTCGGCTTGTGCGATGACCTGGGTCGCGTCCTTGAAGTCCTGTCCAGAGTCAAAGCTGAAGATGGCGTTCACGCCATTGTGATGAAGGTAGCCGAGCAACTCGGGTAGCTGCTGCGAGTTCTGCAACTCATCAATGCGGTCGAACAAAGGCTTGACGACTGAAATGCCTTTCTTATCGATGGCGGCTTCGTCCATGCAGGATGCGTAGTAATCGCCAATCTTCTGCTGGTTGGGAGTGCGGTTGGGATTGGGCGCCGAGTATTTCTCGAGGATGCTGCGCAAAATTGCCTCGTTGCGATCCTCTAACGCGTTGAAGCTGCCCCAGCGCGCCTGGTCAGGCGGGATGGGATTGTTCTTCATCCAATTGCCGCAAGCGAACTGATAGAAGTCGGTGCAAGCGTCGGCGCTGCGATCGAGCCCGTCGAGATCGAATCCGAGACCCTTGGTGTTTTCAGCGGTGGGTACCTGCGAAGCAGTTTGAGAAAACGCGAAAGTGCCAGTAAGGACGAAAAGCAGGACGAGCAGACGTTTCATAAGACCTCGAGCTGGGTTGCGCAAACCTGGATTCCGCAAACTTGGGCTGCGCAACTAAGGAACTGGAAAATGTAACCGCCAGCAGGCAGGTTGCGCAAATCCGGAAGTCGGGCCAGGGGAGCGGAAGGTCGTTATGGGATAATCAATGAGTTGCGGTGGGTGGCTCGGAAGCACTTGTAAGCAAAGAGTCTGGCGGGCATGCCTGGGCATCCAATCAGTACAATCATGCAGAATTCGAGCTTCTTCTTTCAGCGGTATGGTCTGACCGAGAACGACCTGGAACGGTACCTCGGGGCGGCTCTCTCGGCGGGCGGAGATTACGCCGACCTTTATTTCGAGTACCACACCACAACGTCCATTAGCGTCGATGAGTCGATCGTGAAGTCGGCATCCCGTGGCATTTCCGCGGGATGCGGCGTGCGCGTGATTGCCGGGGAACGCACTGGCTATGCGTACACCGACGACCTTGCGCCGGAGAAGATCGAGCGAGCGGCGAAGACCGCTGCGCTGATTGCCAGTGGTCCGGCGAAGACACCGACCGTCGACTTGAAAGAAAACGGCAACCGGAGCTTGTATCCAGTTGCGCTGGCGTCGGTTGATGCGGATGTGCAGGAAAAAGTGGAGTTGGCGATGCGCGGCGATCGCGCGGCACGTGCGCACGATCCACGAATTCGCGAAGTCCGGGTGAGCTATGCAGACGAGTTGCGCCAGATCCTGGTGATTGGCTCCGATGGCAGTTTCGCCGAAGACTCGCAGCCGCTGGCTCGTATGGGCGTGATGTGCATCGGCAAGAATGAGCAGGGACACTCGTCCCGGGGCAGCGCGGGCGGTGGCGGGCGCGTAGCACTCGACTTCTTTAAGACCGACAAGACACCGGAACATTTCGCCGAAGAGGCGGCGCGGCAGGCGATCATTCAACTTGACGCGCGTGAGGCTCCAGCGGGCGAGATGGAAGTGGTGCTCGGTCCCGGCTGGCCCGGTATCCTGTTGCACGAAGCCATCGGTCACGGACTGGAAGCAGATTTCAATCGCAAGGGAACGTCTGCGTTCACCGGTTTGATCAACAAGCGCGTGGCGAGCGATAAGTGCACAGTAGTCGATAACGGCACAGTCCCTTCACGGCGTGGATCGCTGAACGTGGACGACGAAGGCAATCGCACCAATGAAACGGTGCTGATCGAGAAGGGAATACTCAAGGCGTATTTGAGCGACAAGCTGTCGTCCCGGCTGATGGGGATTCCGAATACCGGTAATGGTCGCCGCGAGAGCTACGAACATATACCCATGCCTCGCATGACCAACACCTACATGCTCGCGGGGCAGGATTCGCCCGAGGACATCATCAAGTCGGTCAAGCGGGGTGTGTTCGCGGCGAACTTCGGTGGCGGACAGGTGGACATCACGAACGGCAAGTTTGTCTTCTCTGCGTCCGAAGCTTACATGATCGAAGATGGAAAGATTGGCGCGCCGCTGAAGAATTGCACGCTGATCGGCAACGGCCCGGATGTGCTGACGCGAGTGTCGATGGTGGGCAATGACCTGCAACTCGATGAAGGCGTGGGAACCTGTGGCAAAGATGGGCAGTCGGTGCCGGTGGGCGTGGGCATCCCCACCATTAAGGTGCACCGGATCACGGTGGGTGGCACGGCCAGGTAACAGCTCTTTGAGGGCACGGCGTGTACGGACTTCCAGAGGATTTCGACGGAACCAAATTTGTGGGGCGAGTGCTTCTGCAAGTCTGTTTTGGTCTCTACCAGCTGCAGCTGCACTTCGATGGTGAATTGTCGATCTCAGTTCAGAGCGCTGTGGCTTATAAGCAGGATCGGACAGGGGATCTGAAGAGACTCTCTGTTCCGGAGATACCTGCATCGCCGCCGCCCCTACTTAAGCTCCTGGAACACAAGATAGTGAAGGCTTTTGGTGACGATAAAGGAACATTAACTCTTGAGTTCGACGATGGTCAGATGCTTCAGTGCTTAGAGGAGGGTTCTAAGTACGAGTCATACGACATTAACCTAGGCAAGAGTCTGATCATTGTGTGATTTATTTCTGAACGCTACTAATGCCGATATCTTTACGGCTGAATGCTGACGGGTGAGTGCTGAAAGGTTTCTAACAACTAGCAACTGACAACTAGCAACTGCGAAAGACAATGGCTGACTACTTAAATCTTCCGATTGGCGAGCAGGTCCCCGAGGTCTTGAACGCGATTATTGAGATTCCGCTCGGCGAGACCAACAAGTACGAATACGACAAGAAGCTGCAAGTATTTCGTCTCGATCGAAACCTGTTTTCGCCGGTGCACTATCCAGGAGATTACGGATTCTTTCCGCAAACGCTCAGTACCGATGGCGATCCACTCGATGTGCTGGTGCTCG
>CAZBCQ010000065.1:16501-18242 GCA_964490255.1 uncultured Terriglobales bacterium
TTCTTTCCGCAAACGCTCAGTACCGATGGCGATCCACTCGATGTGCTGGTGCTCGTCGACACGCCCAGCTTTCCAGGGTGCCTGATGGAAGTTCGCCCGATCGGCATGCTGGAAATGCTTGATCAGGGTGTGAAAGACGAGAAGATCCTGACAGTCGCCAAGCATAATCCGCGCTATCGCGAAGTGCACAACTACACGCAGATCTATCCGCACATCATGCGCGAGATCTCGCACTTTTTTGGCGTGTACAAAGATCTCGAAGGCAAGCGCACGCAGATGCTGGGATGGCAGGACGCGGCCACGGCGCGTGCTGTGATTGTCGAGAGTCACAAGCGCTTCAAGCAGGAAGCGAAGCAGGAAGAGCCTGAGCCGGTTCACGCGAGATGATCCCTGAAAGCAGATAAATGGAATTAAAGGAAGTAGCAACTGAAGTAGTGGAGCGCGCCATGCGCGCCGGCGCGACTGCGGCAGAGGCCGTGGCGCGCGAGGGCAACGAGTTTTCGACCGTAGTGCGTTTGGGCCAGGTGGAGACGCTGAAGGAGTCGGGCGCGAAAGTGCTGGGCGTGCGCGTATTCCATGGTCAACGGGCTGCGAGCACCTACACGAGCGATTTTTCGCCGGCAGGACTTGATCAGCTGGTGAGTTCGGCGGTATCGCTGGCGAGAATCACGTCGGAAGATCCGACCTCCGGACTTCCGCAGGCGAGTGAACTCGGACAGCTCGATTCGGATCTCGACCTTTACTATCAGGACGTGTATTCGCTTTCGACGGAGCAGCGCATCGAGTATGCGCGGCGCGCGGAGAAGGCTGCCACTTCCGCCGATGCGCGTATTCAGAACTCCGAAGGCGGATCATTCGACGCGGCCGATGGACGCAAAGTGCTGGCGAACTCGCTTGGATTCGTCGGCGAATACAAGCGGTCGTACTGTTCGGTTTCCGCCGTGCCCGTAGCGAAAGACGAGAGCGGCGCCATGCAGCGCGATTTCTGGTACTCGGTGGCGCGGTCGATCAAACTGCTGGAGTCACCGGAGGAAGTGGGCAAAGTCGCGGCGCAACGCACGCTGCGGCGCTTGGGCGCGCGCAAGGTGAAAACATCGCAGGTGCCGGTAATCTTCGACCCGCTGGTCGCGCGGTCGCTACTCGATAGCCTGGCGGAAGCGGTGAATGGGGATTCGATCTATCGCGGCGCATCCTTCCTTACGGGAAAGCTGGGCGAGAAGGTCGCGGGAGAAAACGTAACTGTCATCGACGACGGGACCATGCCCGGAGGCTTTGGCACGTCGCCTTTCGATGGCGAAGGCGTGAAATCGCGGCGCACGGTGGTGATCGACAAAGGCGTGCTCAAGTCCTACCTGCTGAACACCTACACGGCAAAGAAGCTCAACATGAAGACTACGGGCAATGCGTCGCGCGGTCTGGCGGGAACGCCCGGAATCGGCGTCGGAAACTTCTATCTCGAAGCAGGCGAGCGCAAGCCCGAGCAGATTATCGGCGACGTGAAAGAGGGACTGTACGTGACCGAGTTTCTCGGATTCGGTGTGAATCTTGTGACTGGTGATTTCTCGCGCGGCGCCAGCGGCATGTGGATCAGTGGTGGCCAATTAGCGTTTCCAGTAGAAGAAATCACGGTCGCCGGAAATCTGAAAGACATGCTGAACAGCATCTCGGAGATCGGCAGCGACCTGGAGTTCAGAGGATCGGTAGCCGCACCAACGCTGCGGATCGATGGGCTGACTGTGGC
>CAZBCQ010000065.1:18342-19490 GCA_964490255.1 uncultured Terriglobales bacterium
ACTTCCTAGTGTTTATGTTCGTGCTGGTGGTGATCAATGACCGGCATGACGCAGCCATGCGCAATCTCGCAATTCGCGTGTTCGAACTGGATCGTGGTGTGCTGGATGTTGAACGAGGCGCGCAGCCGTTCCTGCACATCCCGCAAGATCATCTCGCTCGCTGATGGTGGAATATCGGCAATGCTGATATGGCAGGAAAGCGCATGCATATGGCTGCCGATGCTCCATATGTGCAAGTCGTGAACGTCATTCACTCCCGTAACACAGCAAATCTCGCTGGTGACGCGATCCAACTCCACTCCACTCGGCGTGCCTTCAAGAAGAATATTCAACGTTTCCCGAATGATGCCGAAGGACGACCACAAGATCAGTGCGCCGATGCCGAATGAGAGTGCCGGGTCGATCCAATTTCTTCCTGTCACGAGGATGGTCCACGCGCCTGCAATTACTGCGGCAGTCGAGAGTGTGTCCCCCAGCATGTGAATAAACACGCTGCGAGTATTCAGATCGTGTGCCGAACGATACAGCAGGATGCTGATGAGCCCGTTCAATGCGACCCCGATCGCCGCGACCCAGATCATCGTTCCCGCGCCTACTGTCGGAGGACGGGTGAGGCGCTGAGCAGCTTCCACGAAGATGTAAAACGCAATCCCAACCAGCAGCAGGGCGTTGACGAATGCGGCCAGAACTCCCGCGCGATGGTAACCGAAGGTCTTCGTTGCACTTGGCGGACGGCGCTGGAGGAAAGCTGCTCCGAGTGAAAGCAGAATAGCCAGGAAATCGGAAACGTTGTGCCCGGCTTCGGAGAGCAACGCCAAACTGTGCGCCCGCACCCCCATCACGACCAGCAGAACAATGTAGGCGAGAGTCAGCAGCAGCGAAGTACGAAGCACGCTGACGGAAGCGCCATGATCGTGCGAGTGACCATCCATTACTGAAAGTCTATACCGATTCCTGAGCATGAAGAAGTGAGGTCAGGGTGTGTAAGTCCAGAACAGCGGAAATTCCCGGTATTCATGAAGTGTGCATTCCAGTGCCTACCCTAAGCACCACTGTACAAGCACAAGCAGAGCTGCTCCTAGGCTTTCGCGGGACAAGTCCTCTCCGGCGAACGTCTGTACTGGAGGTACTCGACATCGCGCCTGTTG
>CAZBCQ010000065.1:19590-21058 GCA_964490255.1 uncultured Terriglobales bacterium
CGCCAGGTGCATGATCAGCTTTCCACAAACCCGGACCTGCAGAACGTCCAGATCGCAGTCGATAACGGCAAAGTCACTCTGACTGGGACTGTTCCGAACAAGAACGATAAAAAGGAAGCCAAGCGGATCGCTTCCTCCGTGCCCGGCGTAAAAAAAGTGAAGGAAAGCATCTCAGTGACGAATCCAGGCGGCACGAGCAGCGCCGCCGCCACCTCGATGGGAAATCCTTCCGGCAGTCAGAATGGTACGGGCAACCAGCCAACTGAACAGGGACATGGGCCTAATAGCCCGAGCAATAGCTCCGGCACCGGCGAATACGGGAATCCGGCCTCTGGGAATCCCAGCTCAACGGGATCTTCTGGGCCGCAGCAGCCAGGTGGCATTCCGCCGCGGAACGATTTCTTCCCGCAGAGCTCGTCGTCTTCGAGCAGTTCCAGTTCGCAAGGAACTAACAGCAACTCCGGTCAGCAGAGCACGCCGGATTCAACCCAGAACGCGCCGAGCTCGAGCACTCCCGACAGCACACAGACCCCCGGCACCACTGCCCCCGGAACTGTGGGCAGCAATGCTGATCCGGAGATGACGAAACATCCGGAACAGAACTCAACGAGTGATCAGAATGCTCCCATGAGCGAGCAGCCGAACACGACGGCACCGCCGAGTTCGACGACTCCTGGGACCTCTCCGGACCAGACGCCAACGCCGCCGCCGCAGACCTCGAATCCGCCGCACCTTGAGACTGTGGCGTATCAGGCGGGCAGCGCGAGTCAGGCGCAGTCATCGACTCCGACGCCGTCCAGCAGCGCACAAAGCACTGGCGCAACAACTACGCCGCAGTCGAGCACCAGCAGCTCCAGCAGCAGTACGCCTTCGAGCGTAGGCAGCCAGGCAGGATCGGCCGAAAGCTCGACAGGCAACATGAGCAATAGCCAGGCGAACTCGACCGCGACCGGCAGCACAACCGGGGCCGGCACAAGCGCGTCCGGAACTACGGCTCAGGGTGCAGCGCCAGCGCAAGGGCAATCGGTCATAAGCTCCGACCAGGTGAAGAGCGATATTCAGTCCGCATACAAGAACGATCCTGATTTGAACAATGCCAATATCACCGTGGCGGTGACAGAGCAGGCAGTGCAGCTTTCAGGGGCAGTTCCAAACTCCCGGGACAAAGACATGGCGCGGCGAATTGCTGAGTCGTTCTCCGGGAACCGCAATGTAGTGGACAGCTTGACCGTTGGCGGTGGCGGCGCAGGATCGAGCACAACCGGAGCCGTAGGCGCTAATGCTGGTGCTACGACAGGCGGCACCACGGGAGCAACCGGCAGTACCGTGCCCTCAACTGCTTCGCCGGCTCAAACGGCGCCCTCGACGGCAGCGCCGGGCAGCACAACCACTCCGCAGAGCGGCAGTTCGAACCCGAGCGGCGCGACCAGCACAAATCCTCCGCGAAAGTAGAATTCGATGGGGCGCT
>CAZBCQ010000066.1:0-21000 GCA_964490255.1 uncultured Terriglobales bacterium
AGTCATGGTGACGCTTCGCGCAGCGAAGCGGAATCCATCTATGTATTTGCTTTTGGTTGTTCCTTCTTCTGCAGCATATCGATCGGCGGAGGAATCTCGGGATATCCCGGGGGTTCGTTGCGCGGCGTGTGCAAAGGTCTTTCATTCTCTTCTTTGTTGTCGGCGGCGTAAGGATTCTCGCGTAGTTTTTCGAGCAGTAACTTCGCCAGGGATGGCGGCTCCTCCTTTTCTTCTTCCTCCGGTTCGGGAGGAGGGAAGACATCGCGCTGTTTGGCAATGTTCGAAGTGGAGAGCTGCAGGCTGTAGAGGAGCAGCCAGGCAGTCTTGTGATCGATGTCGCCGGCGACAATGCCGCGCATGATCTGGTTGATACCGATCTGGATGGAAGGCGTGTCCTCGGCGAGAGGGATGAGCAGGCGTCCATTGCTGGGAGCGCTATTCGCTTCGTGAATGAACTTGTGAAAGCGGCAGTACTTTTTGTGCCGCAGTGCCGGCTGACGGCATTGTTCGTCGTTGAATTTGAAGTGCAGACACTGCGGTGCGCCGAAGTTTTCTTTTCCGTGTTTCATCGTGATTTCCTCAAGCATTTACTCATTGATAACTCCACCCCCACCCCCTTCGTCGTTGCAAATACAGGTACTTACGAGGCAGTGCGGCTGTACATCCGGCATAACAAAGGATTTAAGACACTTCTCCGGCAAAACAAAGGAGTTAGCGGTCGCGGAACGTCGCGGCCGAGTTGCTAGTTGACAGTTGTTAGTTGTCGCTGCCCATTGTGTTGCGTCTTCTCTAAAAGAAATTATCAGTGTAATTATAAATTGCAAATAGATAACATAAAAATCATGCGAACTGGAGGTGGTGTGCAGGAATGGGAAGAGGAAGAGGTAAGTCCTTTGTACGCGGCTGGAGATGCTGACTAACTGCTCCCACCTCGCCAAAGGAGGGCGAGATGGGGCACCCTCGAGATTGTTAGTGCGGAAGGAAATGGACCACCCGCCCAGAAAGCAGGCGCGATACGTCTTCGGCTACGGTATCGAGCGCCACTGACAATTCGGTGCATTTCTGCATACACTTGGCCCAGCGTGCAGCTGATATTCCGCAAAGGCAAAGTGTCAATGGGTTGGGGACTTGACCGCCAAGGGGAAGTCGTTATGGCGAGCAGCCCGCGCTCGCTCGTACAGCCCACACTGGAACACACCTCTCCAAGTGAAATTCCGGAAGATTGGCTGGAGAAATTTAACGAAGCCGCGGCAGAAAGAGAGATGCCCTATCACCAAAGGTCTTTCCATGCACTCCTTGCTTGGACGGAAGAGAACAAATGCAGCGTTATCTTAAGTTCAGATTTCTCCAAGAAGGTGGAAGCATGGTTTCTTCACCACTCGCCGCCTTCGGCGCACAAAATCGGTTCGATTTTCACCGGCGTGTACTTCTACGACGGCCATTGCTGGCGCGTGTCCGTTCCCCTTGCGTACGGTTCGGTCAGGCTCGAACCTGGAACCAGCCTGGTGGAAATGCCCGAGACGATTATCGCTAAATTGAGGCGAGAATCGCCTGTCTGGGTGGATTTCCTTTCCGTATGGGCGGACTGCATTGATTACGCGTTCGGTAGAGAAGATATGTTTGCGACCGAGCGCGATGGTTTTGCCAAGCAACTATTTACAAGCGCAAATCAGCAGCTTGACGCGACCGTATCGCTGCTCCTTGAGAAATTCCCGAATCCGAAGGCGATGGAGTCCGCACGGCTTGCGACGGAGATCTTCCTCAAGTCTTTCATCGGCTTCCACCGGGGTATAACCGAGCAGCAAGCAAAGGAAATTAGTCACGACCTCGACCGTGCTCTCCGGGAATGTTTGACTATCCGACCCGCTTCGGAACTGGCCGGGATTGGACCTAAGCTGGCAGAATTTCCCTCGATGGGCGCTCGGTACAGCGCGAAGCAGTATCAACGTCGCGAACTATGGTTCGCCTATGGCACCGCGCAGTTTGTAGGGAGCGCTCTCGCTCGCTCGCTGACCGATCGCAATATGCGCAAGCAGGTGGAAGACAAGTTGAACAGCTATTCCGCGGTGGATACAGGTGCAATCCCGGGTTAGCGTCCAAAAGCAGGACGCGAACCCGGGGCACCCAACGTTCGTCTTTGACGGGAGTCGGGCCACCAGCCGAAATACATTAAATCCTGCCTCTCGAATCGGAACAGTTCTTTCCCGGCCTTAGTTCAATGCGTATATACTTCGCGGTTCAATATCAGAGCTAACTGAGAAGTCTGGCTGAGTGGTCATTCTGTTGTTGGGCGTGTGTTATACGGAGACGTAGTTTGATTCTTTTCTTGGTAACTTGCAACGAGTTCTGGTTGTGCTACTGAGAACAATTTTCTGGCATAAGCGATGAGGAACGAAGGATGAGAGAACTATGGTTCTTGGCCGCTACAGCGCTGTATGTTGTAGCCATGGTGCTGGCCTATATGAATCGAGACTCAGAAAAAGTCATCACAACGGTCTTTATAGGTGTGGCCGCTCTCATTGGCTCTCTGCTAGCCGTCGCTTTGTTTAGTTCCGAACGTCCCACGCGCACTGCTTTCTCGGTGCCAATAATCATTCATGCAGACACAAGGCTTCCGTTTGAGGGCATACCGTACTCAGCTCTCCCCATGGGTTTTTCAATTCGTGTAAGAGAAAAGCTGACCGCTCATCCTGAACTCTTGCCCGACCCAAACAAGGACTCCTTCGCGCAGAGCATCTACCATCATGCTCTTCAGCGCGCCTTACTCTTCTGGCTTGAACAGAAATATCCAGCTACTTGGCAAGTGGACGTGTTTCCGATGAGCCTAGGTGAGATTTCGGGCTACTCATTTCAAAGCAGGCAAGTGCCATCACAGATATATTTACCAGCAGAACTGAAGGCGCGGATGTCAGATAATAAATTCGCGGATATCCAAAATGATTTTGGAAACAGTGACAAGCTTGGTCTAGCTCTCCCCAAGGGAACGTCATTGGCTGTGTCGGCTCCTCATTTGGATTCGAATCAGGGTGAAGTGTCAAGCATCAAGCTGCACAATAAGTTCTGTACGATGACAATTGAAACCCGAACAGGAATGTCGATGGTTGGGGCAGGATCGTACCGAATGCTCTTTGGGATGTCGCAGGAGCAAGCTCAGCAAGCTATGAAGTCAGATCAATACATAGTAGTGATTTCCACCACATTCAATCCGCTGCTTGCCGGCAATCCAGAGATGCCAAATTACAAGAAATGGGCCTCAGACATAGCAACCGGATTGGAAACACAGTTCGGTGATGAGATTATTTGGTCGAAGAACAGAGACTGGTTGCTTTTCCATCGTATCGCCGGAATGTGAAGCACCGTCAGCCGCGCGCGGCGCATGCAAAGTCCCGACTGTTATCCTTATTCCATGCAGGTGCGGGTTCTCTTCTTCGGGGCGCTCCGGGACTGGAGTGGCTCTTCCACCGACTCACTGTCGTTGCCTGAGGGTTCCACTCTCGCCGACCTGGTCTCGCACTACGAGCAGAAGATCCCCAAGCTCAAACAATTTCTGCCCTCGATCGCTCTGTCGCTGAACCAGCAATATGCGCGGGCGGATTCCGTGCTCCACGATCAGGATGAAGTCGCTCTGCTGCCTCCGGTCAGCGGCGGGAATTCTGCGAATTCGGCTCCGGAGAGAGAGATTCTTCCTAAGCGAGGGTTCTTAGTCCGCGAGCGGATACGCACAGACGAACTTGCGCGAGCTCTGCAGCGGCCCGAAGATGGCGCTGTGGTGGTCTTCGAGGGCGTGGTCCGCAACAACACGCGCGGCCGGCGAACGCTTTATCTCGATTACGAGGCCTACGAAACCATGGCCGCGCAGGAACTGCAGAAGCTTGCCGATCAGGCCTGCGACAACTTCGCGGTTCGCGATGTGCAGATCGTGCATCGCCTTGGGCGTCTGGAGATCGGCGAAACGAGTGTGGCGATCATCGTCTGCTCGGCGCATCGCGGAGCCGCTTTTGACGCGTGCCGCTGGACGATCGATACACTGAAGAAGACAGTGCCGATCTGGAAGAAAGAGTACTTTGAAGATGGCGCGGTGTGGGCCGATGGCGAGCCGTTTCCAGACGAGATTCGGGCGAACGCCGCGAAGCAGGACAAAACGGAATAGATTGAAACGTGCTCTTCAACTCACAGTCCTTGTTATAGCGATTCTGGCGGTCGCGCAGGATGCGCCGGTGAAGTACCCGCGTCCGCCGATTAAGGGCGCGGGGCAGGCCGCGACGCAAGCGCCTCCCACGACTGCTTCTGCCGATCCCCCCGCCAGCGATCAAACCTATAGAGTCGACGTCAAGCTGGTGAACGTCTATGTCACCGTGCAGGATCAGCACGGCTCACCAGTGGCGGGCCTGAGCAAGGACGACTTCAAAGTCTTGGAAGATGGCGTTCCGCAGAAGATTGCCG
This sequence comes from uncultured Terriglobales bacterium, assembly GCA_964490255.1. GTDB lineage: Bacteria > Acidobacteriota > Terriglobia > Terriglobales > Acidobacteriaceae > JAJPJE01. The sequence goes on from CAZBCQ010000066.1 coordinate 4,444, forward strand.
TTTTCGGACGCGAGTCGGAGCTGCCGCTCTCCATTCTCCTCTCGATCGACGCGAGTCTCAGCACGAAGAAGGACATGCCTCTTGAGCTGGCATCGGCGCGCAAGTTTGCGCACGACATCGTGCGTCCGAACGATCGGCTGTCGGTGTTCCAGTTCTCCGAGCGTGTCGATCAGCTCACGGGATTTACCTCCAACCTGAAGCTGATCGATGACGGCATTGCGCGCGTGCATACCGGCGCCGCAACCGCGCTCTACGATGCTATCTATCTCGGCTCGCGTTCGCTTTCCGGACGCGATGGCCGCAAGGTGATGGTCGTTGTCACGGACGGCGGCGACACCATGAGCCAGGAAGACTACCAGACCGCTCTGCGCGCGGCGCAGCAGGCCGAGGCGATGGTCTACAGCATCATTATTGTGCCGATCGAGTCGAGTGCCGGGCGCGACACCGGCGGCGAACACGCGCTCATCCAGATCTCCAACGACACGGGCGGCAAGTATTTCTACGCAAGCGGAATCGGGCAGCTCGACGAAGCGTTCCACAAAGTCTCTGAGGAACTGCGCACGCAATATTTGCTCGGCTACTATCCGGTGAAGCGCTTCGCCGAGTCCGACTTCCGCCGGCTCGATGTGGATGTGAAGCAGGACAATCCCGCCGGCCCGCTGCAAGCGAGGCATCGCACGGGGTATTACACCTCTAAAGCCGAATAGCTTTTGGGTGTCCACTGACGGCTGTGAGCTCAGAGTAAAAGCCAATTGCTCACGCAACATCCCCGTGTAGAATGTAGGACATGAGCTTCCGAGCGCCTGCCAATCATCACGGAAAGAAACCGAAATCCCCGCCACCAGAGGACACTTTCGAAGAGGTAGCCTTTCTTAAGGCTCTGGGCGAAAAGCAGAAGTCGGTCACCGTCAAGCTGATGGACGGCGAAACCGTGCGCGGCTGGGTTGAGTATTACGACAAGAACATGATCCGTCTGACGCGCGAAGGCGCGCCCAATCTGTTCATCTTCAAGCACGAGATCATGTACATCGCGGAAGAAGGCCAGGCACGCCGCCGCTAGCGCAATCCGAATTCGTTCCGGCCATGGAAGAGATTGCGCGCGAGGCCGGCGCGCTGCTCATGGATCGCTTCCGCCGCCGCATCGGCTTTGAGTACAAGGGCGATGTCGACCTGGTCACCGAGGCCGATCGCTCGTCCGAGAAGCTGATCATGGAGCGCATCGGCGAGCGCTGGCCGTCGCACGACCTCTTCGGAGAAGAGGGCACGCGCACTTCGAAGGGCAGCGACTATCGCTGGTACATCGATCCGCTGGATGGCACTACGAATTTCGCGCATGGCTTTCCCGTGTTCTGCGTTTCAATGGCGCTGGAGCATCGTGGCGAGCGCATTGCGGGTGTGCTGTACGACCCCACGCGCGACGAACTGTTTGCCGCCGAAAAGGGAAGCGGTGCTTACCTGAATGGCACGCGCATGAAGGTCTCCAAGGTGGACAATCTTGGTGAGGCGTTGAGCGCGACTGGTTTTCCCAGCCACAAGCGGCATAAGAATCCCAATATTTACTTTTACCACGTGGTCACGCTCAAGACGCACGGAGTGCGGCGCGCGGGATCGGCGGCGCTCGACCTCGCATCCGTGGCCGCGGGACGCCTGGATGCGTTCTGGGAGTTCAATCTGAATCCATGGGATACGGCGGCTGGAGTCCTGCTCGTACAGGAAGCGGGTGGCACGGTGACGCGCTTCGACAATTCTCCGTGGAAGCTTTCAAGCGAAGAGACGCTGGCGTCAAACGGCCTGGTGCATCAGCAATTCCTCGATCTGTTCGAAGGCATCTTCTCCGGACGCGAACTCGAAGGGCTCCCCAGCCCGATGGAATACGCCCGCAGCCGCGGCTAACGCTCTCTCCGTTTTCTTTGCACAACACGGCTCTGCGTGGCAGGCATCTGCAATACACGACGGCACACGTGTGCCGAAAGCATGGCTGATACAGAGTCGCCAGTTCATCCCGCTCGCTCTTTCGTCGTGAAAGCCTTGTCCGGCGTTGAGGACGTCGTCTACATCGGTCTCGGTGTTCTGCTTGCGGTTTCTGCTATCGCGCTGTTGGGTTCCGGGTTCACGACATTCGTCGTTGCTTTGCTGGAGCACACGCTGAACAACCAGTTCATCGCCCTGCTCGATAAGGTGCTGCTGGTTCTTCTGTTCGTAGAACTTCTGTACACGGTCCAAGTTTCATTTCGCGAACATGGATTGGTTGCTGAGCCATTCCTCGTGGTTGCGTTGATTGCGGTGATCCGAAGGATACTGGTGGTGACGGCCGAAATGGCCCACTTGCCTGAAGCGAGCACCGCTCTGTTTACGCGCTCGATTGTGGAACTCGCACTGCTCACCGTGATGGTGCTGGTGCTTGTGGGCTCATTCATTGTCCTGCAAAAGCACACAAAGCAGGCGATGTAGTCCGCTTCCCCGAATTACCAATTTGCAATTACCACTGCGATAATAGAAGCGATGCGGAGGCGACTATGTGCAGCAGCTTCGGAATGAACCTCCATCCTGATCGGCCGCCCGCCAACATCGAGAACAGCATCTTTCACGTTATCTCCCGACTCATTCAACACATTCGTGCCGAGATCTATTGGCGCCGCAATCGCCAGTTCTTCAGGGTTGATCATTTTCTTCCCTGAAGGGCGCATCTGTCGGACATCCTGCCATTCTGTTGCGCGGTAGGATCGGCTACTCGCCTTTGCCAACTTCATTGCTAATAGGGGCATCAAGGTACTCGGTATCTGACATCTCCGAGTCCAGTAATGCGCCAGGTTGCGCTTACTTTCCAATCATCAAAGAACGGCCCGATTTGGGATTGGGCTCTGCTGATTGCAGCGGGAGTAGCGGGCAATGTTTAACCAGATCCTTCAACCTGCTGGCCAGAATCTCGGCCTCACCATTTTTGCTTCCCTCGTTCCGCTGATTATTCTCCTGTTCCTGCTTGCGGTGATTCGTATGACGGCGTGGCTGGCCACGATCATCGCTAGCGTCGTCACGATTCTTATGGCGACGTTCGTATGGCAGACTCCTACAAGTTCCGCGTTGAAGGCGTATTTATATGGCGCGCTGCAAGGAGTTTGGACGATCGATTGGATCGTCCTCTGGGGACTGGTGATCTTCAACACCCTGGTGTTGACCGGCGATTTCAATCGCTTCAAGAGCTGGATGATTCACCAGGCCACTGTCGACATCCGCATTCAGACCTTGATGTTGGCATGGTCGTTCGGAGCTCTGTTAGAGGGGTTGGTAGGGTTTGGGTATCCATGGGCGGTGGTTGTGCCGATCCTGGTTGGGCTGGGCATTGCCGATCTGGAAGCGATTCGGGTCGCAGCTCTGGCAAACAATGCTCCTGTATCCTACGGTGCCCTTGGAGCGCCAATCTTAGCCTTGGCGACAGTGACAGGACTACCGCTGTTGACTCTTTCGGCTTCGGTTGGACACATTGTCGCAATACTCGCGTTGCTGCCGCCGTGGATCCTGCTTTATCTGGTGAGTGGCTGGGAAGGGTTGTGGGAAGCCTGGCCTCTCGCAATTGTCGCCTCGCTCTCATACATTGCGGGTCAGTGGCCGGTCGCTCGCTACCTCGGTCCGTATATGCCGGATTTAGCCGGCGCAATCCTTTCCTTCTGGGTGACGTTCTTCTTCATCAAGATTTGGCGTCCAAAAACAATCCGTTCGTTCGGAGGCAAGCCTTTTGCGGAAGCAGAAGTCCAGACCGCGGATCCACCACTGGCGCCTGGCGAAGCACTTCGGGCGTGGGTACCCTTTATCGTGCTTCTGGTTGTGGTGGTCTTGTGGACGGGACCATGGTCGAAACTTCCGAGTAAATCCCTCCTGAAAGTATCGCAGACTGCGATCAGTTCGATCAGCCACAAACCTACGCCGTCTACGTTCAACTTCAACCCCTTGAGTGGTGGAACGTCAATTTTCGCCTCATGGCTGGTCATCGTACTGTTCTTGCGACCCGGCTTGCGCACACTGAAAGAGGCGTTCGCGCGCACCTTCCAACAGATGTGGGGCGCATTCCTGGTGGCGCTGTTCATGTTTGGCTTGGCGTACGTGTTCGTGTTCAGCGGCATGGCTACTTCGCTTGGGTATGGATTGTCAAAGATCGGATGGGCATTCGTGATTTTTGCTCCGATTCTTGGCTGGATCGGCGTCGCGCTGTCAGGCAGCAACACGTCGACGAATGCCATGTTCGGGCCGGTGCAGGCAGTGACGGGCCGGTTGCTGAATATGCCCGTGCTGCTACTGCCGTCGCTCAACTCGGTAGGCGCAGAAGTAGGTAAGCCGATTGCGCCACAGACGGCCAGCGTGGGTGTTTCGACAAGCCGCTTCGTCCGCAGTGAAGGCGAGGTCATACGTCACAACATGGCATGGACACTCGTCATGTTGGGATATTTGATCCTGATCGGACTGCTGTTCTATTGGTTTTTCCCCAACACCATGCAGCACTGAGCTTAAGCCGAGACGAGAGAACCCGGCCGCACTCGCTCAGTGCTTCTCTTCAGCGATGATCTTGGTATTGCTCTTCGAGAACAGTCTCGTTCTCGGTTTCCGAACCTACTGATAAGACCGAGACTCTCTGGCCGACTTTGAGCTTTTGCAAAGAGAGCAGCTTTCCGTTGGGAAACTGGATAGCGTCTCTAAAGGTGAAATCAAGATCGGTTTGGGTAAACACAACCTCCTGAACGGAGCTTTGCAAACCAACTTCCTGCTGGAGACGTTCTGAAAGTTCTCGCACCAGCAAGCGGGCTCCGGGTGGAACACATACCGCTGGGAAGGATTGTGGACGCGGTGATCTCAAGAAACAGAGCAGCTTGCCCAGCAATCCAGTTCTATTGCCTGTGCACTGCTCTCGTTCGCGGCAAACGTCCGAGTGAGCCGCAAGCCCTACCGCTCCAGTTTCGAATCGATGCACCACCAACTCGTCGCCGCAAGCGGCGAGTCGGTGTGAAAGTGTCATCAGCGAGTAATCACACATGTTTGTACCTCTTCGGTGTTGATGTCACCTTGCCTTCACTTGAGATGGAGGCCCGCACACGACCGGATGCATGAGACGCCTGCCCCAGAGTAACCAAGGCGTGATTACGCATTTGCTCGTTTAGCCAATGGCCCTAAGGACATCGACCGCAGGCACCTAGGGCAGTGGGTCGCGGCCTAGTACATTTCCCCGAACACTAGAGGGAACATCATGACGGGAAGACTGCCGGCCAGAACATTCCTCCACTCGATTCCCGGTGGATTGGTTTTGATCGCCTTGAGTTGGACGATCACCCACGTTCAGGTCGTGCCGGCTTCGGCGGCTGACTTTATCCGCTACGCACCCTGGATTGTGTTCGGCGCGGGTCTGTTGCTGAGCGCGATTTTCCACCGCAGCCGCATCTTCCATGCGTTATTGCTGCTCTTGCTCTGTAATCTTGCGCTGCTTTTGACTGCAGGTCGGCTCAGTCTATCGTCCAGCGATGTGATGGCAAGGCTCATCGGTCTATTGTTGCCGCTGAATATGGTCCTGATTGCTTTCGTTCCCGAGACCGGCATCTCTTCTCGCCAGGGCCTGCTTCGGCTCGGCGTATTCGCGACAGAAGGGGCAACGATCGCAATTGGGATTCGTTATTACGCAGCAGCAATCTTGCACAAGCTCGATGCGCCGTTCGTGCAATGGCTACCTTTCGACAGCTTTCGACGGCTGCCGCATGCAGTGCTGGTTGCATTTACGTTGGGGTTGTTGATGCTGCTGCTGCCGTTGGTACGCCGTCGTTTTCGCCCCACAGACATCGGACTGTTCTGGGCGCTCATATCGAGCTTTGTAGCTTTGTGCGTGGTTGGATCGGTTCGACTCTCTTCCGTGGCTTTTGCCGCTGGAGCGCTCGTGTTGCTGATCGCCCTGCTCGAAGCGTTTTACGCAATGGCCTATCTCGACGAACTTACCGATTTGCCCAGTCGTCGGTCGTTCAACGACGCGAAGCTCAGGCTCGGTAGTACGTACACGGTTGCGATGGTCGATGTGGACCATTTCAAACATTTCAACGACACGTATGGGCACGATGCCGGTGATCAGGTGTTGCGCATGGTCGCTGCAAGGATCGGCGAAGTGACCGGCGGAGGTAAGGGCTACCGGTATGGCGGGGAAGAGTTTATCGTCCTCTTTCCCGGCAAATGCGCCGACGAAACATTTCCACATCTGGAGCGCCTGCGGCGGAACATCGAGGAACTGCCGTTCAAGTTGCGCAGCCAGGAACGCCGTAAAGGCAAAGGCAAGAAAACACGCCTTTCGGTTCGTGGCCGCAGCGCCAAGCGGCAGACAAACGTAACCGTCAGTATCGGTGTTGCAGGCGTCGATGGCGATAGACGAAAACCCGACGATCTGGTGAAAGCCGCCGATAAGGCGCTCTACCAGGCGAAGTCGTACGGCCGAAATTGCACGGTGGTCAGCGAAGCGGAGAGTGCCGCTCGGCGATAGCCGGCCGTACCTAAAGCAAGCAGAGGGTGGGGCAGCCGTCCTTGCTGCTACCGAGTAAGCGCTTCCACTACATGCCCGTTGGGTTCTAGCACCTCTCTCTAAATGGCAACTGACGTTCTAAAAGGAGAGCACCCGAGTGTGTTGCTCGGGTGTACTATTTCGCGGGTGGGGTTCGCAGTATCTCTCTTCTCGGTCAGGCTCACCGGCTCCCGTCAATCACGTCGAAGGAGGACATTCTCATGAGTACAGCACAGGCCCCCGTTCTCGACATGGACAAGCTGAATGCATTCATCGGGCAGTTCGTCACCGATCTTGGTGCTGCCGTTCACGCCGGTATGGTCGTCATCGGCGAAAAGTTGGGTCTCTACAAAGCTCTCGCAACCGGACCGATGACTGCCGCGGAACTCGCGACGAAAACCAGCACGGACGAACGTTATTTGCGCGAGTGGCTGGCGTCGCAAGCCGCCGGCGGTTACATCACATATGACGAGACATCAGGCAAGTTCAGTCTTACCCAAGAGCAAGCCTTCGCGCTAGCGAAGGAAGATAGCCCTGCATATCTTCCTGGGGCGTTCGAACTGGCTCTCGGATCGCTCGCCGCGGTTCCGCGTATCGCGGACTCGTTCCGCACCGGCGCCGGAATGGGCTGGCACGAACACAGCGAGGGAGTGTTTCATGGATGCGAGAAGTTCTTCCGTCCGGGCTATGCCGCCAATCTGGTCACGTCTTGGATTCCCGCTCTCACCGACGTCAAGCAAAGGCTTGAGGCCGGTGCGCGCGTGGCCGACGTAGGTTGCGGAAAAGGAGCGTCCACCCTGCTAATGGCGAAGGCATTCCCCAAATCGAAGTTCTTCGGCTTCGATTATCACGACAAATCGATCGAAGCGGCGCGCGAGTCCACCTGGCGTGATGGACTATCTGAGCGCGTCACGTTCGAGGTGTCGAAGGCGAAAGAATATCCGGGCACCGGCTACGACTTCGTCGCTGTGTTCGACTGCCTGCACGACATGGGCGATCCCGTAGGCGCCGCGGCACACGTCAGGAGATCACTGTCTAATGATGGCACGTGGATGATCGTCGAACCGTTTGCCAACGACCAACTGAAGGACAATCTGAATCCGGTTGGACGCGTTTACTATTCGTTCTCGACGCTGTTGTGTACGCCGTGCTCACGGTCGCAGGAAGTTGGACTGTGCCTTGGAGCACAGGCCGGCGAAAGCCGCATTCGCGAGGTGGTGACGTCCGCGGGATTCAGCCGTTTCCGGCGAGCGACGGAAACTCCGTTCAACATCGTGTACGAAGCCCGGCCGTAGTTCGGCGTTGTAGGAGACGTGAGTGCCCCATCCTGCGCTTTGCTCACGTAGGGTGGGGCAGATAGTTTGCGGACTGCACTCGCTTCGTCTCTTCATCTTCAGCGAGTTTGAGTTTGGGCGATGCATGTTGCTATTGCCGAACGAGCGCGCTTCGACTAGGATGCGCCGCAGTGCTAAGTTCTTGGGCCCCTATCTCACACCTTCACAGAAAGACAATCAAAATGAAAACAAGAACGATGTTTCTTGCGCTCGCGTTTTGTCTGTTCACCGTAGCCCTGAGTTTCGCTTCCAATCCGATCGTTGCCACCTGGAAGTTAAATGAAGGCAAGTCGAAGATTCCCGCTGGGTCCCAGAAGAGCGTCACCGTTGTTTACACGGTCGACGGTGACAACCTGAAGTGTGTCATCGACGGCGTGGATGGCAAAGGGAACCCGACGCATAACGAATGGGTCGGCAAGTTTGATGGGAAGGATTATCCGGTGACGGGCGATTCGAGCATCGACGCACGCGCGGTCAAGATGACCGACGACCATCATTACTCGGTTGAGAACAAGAAAGACGGCAAGGTTAAGCTCGCCGGAACACTTGTTATCGCTCCGGACGGCAAGTCGCGCGTCCTGAAGACGACTGGCACCGATGCCGCCGGCAAGAAGACCTCGGCTACGTTCGTGTACGACAAAGAGTAGGCGGCCGCGTTTAGAAACGCATAGATGCTTCCGCTTCCGCTGCGCTCAGCATGATGTCTTGCATCAGGACGTCTGGGGAACTGAGCGCAGTCTTTTTCCTCGCGCAAATTGAGCCGTAGACTCTAGGATGGTGTATCCGCCGTCGGTGGGACATTTGCATCGAGGAGCCTCAATTGGTGAACCGCACTCTCCGCCTGTTTACGTTTGGTCTGCTTCTTCTCGCCGGATTCTCTACAACGGCTTACGCTGCCGCAGCAGAACAGATCGTAGCGCGCGACGCGCAGGTGAACGGCGTCAAACTGCATTACCTGACCGCTGGCCATGGGACGCCGCTGATACTCCTGCATGGCTATGCGGAGACCTCGCGGATGTGGAGGCCGATCATTCCCTTGCTGGCCGAGCGCTTCATGGTGATCGCGCCCGACCTGCCCGGCATTGGAGACTCTGACATCCCTGCCAACGGTCTGGATATGAAGAGTGCCGCGATCCGCATACACGATCTGACGAAGTCGCTGGGCGTGCAGAAGGCTGAGGTCGTCGGGCACGACATCGGACTCATGGTGGCCTATGCCTACGCCGCGCAGTATCCCGCCGAAGTCACGAAACTCGTTCTGATGGATGCCTTTCTGCCGGGTGTGGAAGGATGGGAGCCGATCTACAACGATCCGCATATTTGGCATTTCCGGTTCAATGGACCGACTCCCGAAGCGCTGGTGAAGGGTCGCGAGCGGACCTACTTTGCGTATTTCTGGAATGACCTGGCGGCGGATAAGAATCGTTCCCTTCCGCAAGCCGATCGCGAAGCTTACATAGCGGCTTACTCACGTCCGGGACGGATGCACGCAGGGTGGGAATACTTCGTTTCCTTCCAGCAAGCGGCCAAGGATTTCGCGCAACTTTCCCAGACCAAGCTGACAATGCCGTTGCTCACGATCGGCGGCGACAAGTCGTTGGGAGATGCGCTCGGGCAACAAGGGAAACTGGTGGCGACAGACGTGACCGTGGTGGTGCTGAAGAACACCGGCCACTGGATCCTGGAAGAGAGTCCAAAGGAGACGACCGACGCACTGCAAAAGTTCCTGTGACCGCCCGAGGTCGATCGGATGATTTGGACGTCTAACTCGAAGGAGGAGGACTCGTAATTCTGCCGGCAAGAAAAAAGCCCGCGAATGACTCGCGGGCTTGACTGTGGACGGTTACTTGGCCGGCAGGTAGCTAAGATCCGCGCGGTAGTCCAGCATCTCGGACATGGTGTGGTCAACGGCATCACGAAGACTCTGCAGGGTTTTGTCATCATTTCCGTAAGCCTGTTTCAGCATGTCAGCCATGGTCTGTTCCGGGCCTTGCATGTCACTCCACGAAGTGCGGTCGATGACCACCACGAAGTGAGGACCCTCTCCACCATTGGCCAATTGATACCACCGCGTAGGCTTCGCGGCATATTTGGTTTGATCCATGGCGGCATTGATCCTCTTTATCGAATCGGTGAACTGTGCGAGACCACCGGGCTTCACGAAGTAGTGGGTGACGGTCATCATTTTCGCCGGTGTCGTCGGCTCGGACATCCGACTGAGATCGTTGCGAAAAACGTAATACGACGTCTGATTTGAGCCGACCGCCCCTGCCAGTGTCTTCTGGATGTCTGCAACATCTCTCTGATCGAAGGCGTCGTGTCCGTCCATGTCCTTCCACATCTGTCCGCAGCTTGTGGTCACATAGCTGCCAGTGGATGGCCCGGTCGAGACCGCCCAAACCAGAATTGCAGTCTTGTCCTTCTCGGCCTGATGAAACTCGTTGTGCTTCTTGCGCGCGTCCTCGAACTGCTTCGCGCCCCCTGCTTTTGGCACGGTTACGTTAACTTCGCAAACTCTGTCGGGACCCGTTTGCGTCCAACCCAGTGAAGTGCAGAACACCAACAATCCAGCCCACAGCAATGCCTGTTTTCTCATGCGTTCTCCTTCTCCGTCGTTTAAGTATGGGAGCGAATGAACCGATACATGGAGCCAATGATCAGGTGGGAGCGCGAGGCTATCCCATAACCAACAGAATGGTTCGAAATACAGGGCCCAAGGTGAGTGTGTGCTCAGCGAAGGTACGCTGGCACGAACTGCATGTCAATCACAGTTGTGGTCCCAGTGGGCTTATTCGAGCTGACGATCGGCAACTTGGTTAGTGCTTATCTTTCGGGATCACGCGGCTGCTGTGGGCGTGATAGATGTGCGTCCCGACGAGATATCCAAGCGTGCCACCCATGATCACGTCGGAAGGGAAGTGATCGCGCCCGACGACGCGGCTGGCGGCGACGGCGGTTCCGAGTCCATACCAGAGGATTTTGCTGCCGAGCGAAGGGTACTCGTGCGCGAGGACGGAACTCATCGAGAACTCGAGTGTCGCGTGTCCCGACGGGAATGAACTGCCGAGCGTGTTGTTGGTGAAGAAGTCACCGTGGCCGTTGCCTTCGTAAGGACGCTGGCGGCCGGCGATGACGTTGGTGACGGCATAAAGCGCCGCGCTATTCGCCAAGCTTTCGGCCGTGAGAAGGCCAGTCTCGCGCGCGTGATCGTCGTTCTGCATTGAGCCATAGAGGAAGAGTCCGGCAGCGACAGCGCCGGTTCCGCCTAGCGCAACATTGGAAAAAGTGTTGGCCGCGTTGTATCCCTTCACAGGCAGATATCCGGAGAGGTGACGGTCCGCGGGAATAAAGGCGGCAACGATGATGAAGGGAATGATGTACTTCGCGCGGTAGTTCGAACGGCGGAAGGGAGCGCTGTAGATGTCGCCCTGGTCCTTCAGGAGTCGTAGAGTTATGTATTTGAGACCGTGATCCGAGTTGCTGGTGGCGCTTGCCGTGGGCTTGGGCGCGTCCGGTAGACCAGATGATGCCTGCGCAAGGGCAAAGGGTGAAGTGAGCACGAACAGGAGGATCGTGCAGGCGGCTACATTCATATCGGCATTGGATGGCAGCGACTGTGCGGGCTGCTGGATTCAGGAGAGATGAAGTTCTGTTCATGTAAGGAGGGATACAATGAAGAGTTGGGGATAGGCATCGAAACGTGCAGGTGAGCGTGGGAAGGCGAGCGAGGCGTCCTGAGCTGGCCTGGCGAAGAGGATGGCATGGTGGAATCACTGCTGGAGCGGAAAATCGAGAAGCGGAACGAGATGGTGCGGCTCAAGGGCCGTATTCTTTTTTTGACGGAAGATCCCGAGCTGATCAAGAAGCAGCTGAATGGGTGGGATTTGCCTTGGGATACGAAGAATCCGGCGAACAATCCGAAGCTGCGGGACGACATCTCGACCGATGAGATCACGCCGGCGCATTTATGCTTCTACTTCGACGAGACGCTGGGCGAGATTCCGTATGCAGGGCTGAAGTGCGGGAACGAGACTCCGATTGGGCGCGGCGCGGTGAAGCGCGGCGGCTTTGTGGCGTCGGTGAGCGGGAAACGGCGGGGAAAGGGGTCGAGCCGGGAGCAGTCGCCATACGCGGAGATGTCGGCGGGGATACGGTTGGTGATCGCCGAGAATATCGAGCGCATATACAAGCAGAATTGCCAAAATCTGGGCGTGCTGACGTCGACGAACTTTGGGCTGATCGATAAGGTGCGGGATGGGGAAGAGATCCCGCTGAGCGAGTTCACGGTTGGCGAGGATGAGATCACGCGGCAGGTGATTGAGTACGGCGGGCTGTTTCCCTTCAACGTGGCGCGCATGCAGAAGAAAGTCTTTCTGCCGCCGATCCAGACGAAGGCGCGGCCGATGACGCTGGCGGAGAAGATCTTCGCGCGGCACATGGTGAGCGCTGATGGAACGGTCGGAGTTCCGGCGGTGAAGCCGGGCGATACGGGATTCACGCGAGTCGATTTGCGGTTTTCGCATGAATATGTGACGCCTATGGCGGCGATCTTTTACGAGCATCTGGTGGGGAAAGATGTTCCGGTGAATGATCGTGAGACGATCAAGTTCTTCCGCGATCACCTGACGTTCCTCGACGAGGTGCTGTCGGAAGAGAAGCGCAAGATGGGGCTGCTGGATCTGGCGACACAGTTGAAACTGAAGCAGCAGGATTTCGCCAAGCAGCAGGGAATCCAATTGCATGGCGAACTGAAGGATCGCAAGGGCTCGGAGGGAATCTGCCACTCGGTGATGCTGGAGAGCTATGCGCTGCCGGGGCAGGTGAACGTTGGATCGGATTCGCACACGCCGCACGTAGGGGCCATGGGGTGCGTCGCATTCGGGATTGGCACGACGGACGTGTTCAATTCATGGATCACGAAAGACGTGCGTGTAAGGGTGCCGGAGTCGGTGAAGGTGATCGTGCGGGGACGGAAACATGCGAACGTCACGGCGAAGGATTTCATCCTGAAGATCCTGGCGCTGGATTATGTCCGGAGCGGCAAGGCTCTGGCGAAGGTGATGGAATACGCGGGCGATGCGGTTGAGGAGTTGAGCGTCGACGAGCGGGCGACCATGACGAATATGGCGGCGGAGATTGGCGGGTTCACGGGAATCGTTGCGCCGGATGCGAAGGTCGTGGACTTCCTGATGGAGCGGCGCGGCATACAGCGGGGTGAGGCGGAGAAGCTGATCGAGGGACTGTATAGCGATCCGGGTGCCGAGTATGCCGAGGTCATCGAACTGGATGCGGCGGAGATCACGCCGATGGTGGCGACGCCGGGCGATCCGGGGAATGGGAAGTATGTGCGCGATCTGAATACGCCGGTTCCGGTGGAGATCGCTTACGGCGGAACCTGTACCGCAGGCAAGAATGAAGATATGGATATGTATGCACGCGTCCTGGCGGATGCACTGAAGCATGGCAGGCGAGTGGCAGATTCTGTGAAGTTTTACATTCAGTTTGGATCACAGGAGACGCGCGAGTACTGTGTTCGCAAGGGCTACCTTGATGTTTTTGAGAAAGCCGGCGCACGGGTAATTGAGCCGAGTTGCGGAGCGTGCATCAATGCGGGACCGGGCGTGTCGACGAGGCCGGATCAGATTGTGATCAGCGCGCAGAATCGGAATTTTCCGGGGAGGAGTGGTCCGGGACAGATGTATTTGGCGAGTCCGCTGACGGTGGCGGCGAGTGCGGTGGCGGGATACATTACCGAATACGAGCCAGTAGGGGAGTTGGTGGTTGGGTAGCTGGTGGCGCAAGGTCCCGCGACTCGTAGCCGCGCGATCTAAAAGCGGGATCGTGAAAACCAGGGTGGCCAGTCGCTCGGAATGACAGGTGCTTGTGGTGGTAGGGATACCTCGCTGCGCTCGGTATGACAGATTCCTCGCTAGCGCTCGGAATGGTGAACCGTTGGGCGGGGATTCGGGTGCACTCGGGGTGCGGCAAGCGCTTGTGGATGGATTTTCTGATCGTGCAAATAGCGCTTTGTTAATATAAGCGGTTGCAATCAATTACCCGCGCTAAACAGATCAGGAGAGAACGAGTTTATGGCTTATGTAATTGCAGAACCGTGCATCGGGACTAAGGACGCGGCGTGCGTGGATGCGTGCCCGGTGGACTGCATCCATCCGAAGAAGGATGAACCGGCGTTCGCCACGTCGGAGATGCTGTATATCGATCCGGTAGAGTGCATTGACTGCGGAGCGTGCGTGCCGGTGTGCCCAGTGTCGGCGATCTTTGCGCTGGACGACCTTCCGGAGAAGTGGAAGCAGTTCACGGAGAAGAACGCCGCCTACTATGGCCGCAGCGCGTAATTAAAGGTGCAGCAAGGTATTCAGGCGCGCATCCGCGAGATTGCGCGCCTTTTGTTTTCTGGTGATTAGCGCCTAAAGAACGGGACATAGTCGCGCTTTCCAAGGCTGGGGCCGTCATTTAGAATCGATTTTTGCGCGAGGCGGTGGACCTTCACCCCAGCGAGCTGATGGCGGGCTTGCCGGGGACCCCGGATACCTGCGGAGTGAGTCTTCCCACCTGAACGCACCCGACAACGGAACGATCGATGCCGCTGAAGCAGTCCGAGGCAGTAGTACTGCGCAGTTATCCGCTGCGCGAAGCGGACCTGCTAGTGACGTTCTTCACCCGGAATGAGGGCAAGATTCGCGGCGTTGCGAAAGCAGCGATGAAGTCGCGAAAACGCTTTGGCGGGGCGCTGGAACCACTCACCTGTGTTCGCGTGTACTACGAAGATCGCGAAAAGCAGGAGCTGTCGCGGATCGATTCATGCGATGTGCTGCAGTCGCCGCTGACGTCGGCGGTGGATTATCCGAGAGCCGTGGCCTTGGCGCATGTAGCGGAAGTGCTGGACGAGTTGATGCCGGATCGGGAAGTGAACGATCCGATGTTCCGCCTGGCAGTTGCAGTGCTGGCACATTTACCGGCGGGCGCGATCTGGATGCCGGTAACGTACTTCGATCTGTGGATGGTACGGCTGGTCGGATATCTGCCGGACCTCGGATCGTGTGTGGTTTGCGGCGAGCCGCTGGATGGAGAGCGGGCGTTTTTCCACGCCATGGCCGACGGGTTGATGTGCATCCGGGATAAACGGCTGGCGTCGTCGGAGCTGTCGTTGGATTCGAGGCAGCTGGCGTCAGAGATTTTTCGGTCGCCGATTGATGTGTTCGAGAAATGCCCGTGGCCGAAGGAGCGGGGGGCCGATCTCCGAAAGATGCTGGTGCAGATCATGGAACGTCATATAGAGAAGAAGCTGGTGGCCACGGCGATGCTTTCGAAAGTCTAGTGGTTAGTGATTAGTGGCTAGTGGTCGGTTGAGATGGGGTAGCTGGTAGCTAGTTGCGAAGTCAGAAGTTCGGGAGTTGAGCATCGTTTTCGTTGCCTTCTGAAGCACAGACCGTGAATAACGAAAAACAAAAATCGCTGACGTTTCAGGAATTGATTCTGCGCTTGCAGAATTTTTGGGCGGAGCAGGGATGCGTGCTGCAACAGCCGTTTGACGTCGAAGTGGGCGCGGGCACGATGGCTCCCGAGACGTTTTTGCGAGTACTGGGGCCGAAGCCATATAAGGTTGCGTACCTGCAGCCTTCGCGAAGGCCGGCGGATGGGCGGTATGGCGAGAATCCCAATCGTCTTTATAAGCACACACAGTTGCAGGTAATCCTTAAACCTCCACCAGAAGATATTCAGGAGCTGTATTTGAAGTCGCTGGAGGCGATTGGGATCGATCTGCGCCAGCATGATTTGAAATTCGAAGAAGACAACTGGGAGTCGCCGACATTGGGCGCCTGGGGCATCGGCTGGCAGGTGATGCTGGATGGGCTGGAGATCACGCAGTTCACGTATTTCCAGCAGTGCGGTGGAGTGGATCTGGACCCGATTTCGGTAGAGCTGACGTACGGCCTGGAGCGAATCGCGGCATTTTTACAGGACGTTGACAGTATCTATGAAATCATCTGGGCGAGGGATCCGAAGGATCCGGCGAAGGTGTTCACGTATGGTGACGTGCGACTCGCGGACGAACTGCAGATGTCGGTGTACAACTTCGAGGTGGCGAACGTAGATAATTTGTGGCGTCATCTGGAGTTGTATGAGAGCGAGTGCCAGGAACTGCTGCGCAGATTTGAAGCCGTCAGCAAGAAAGAAGATGTGGTGGAGGTCCAGCGGTTCCCGTTGCTGGGTGCATTTGAGCTGTGCCTGAAGTGCTCGCATCTTTTCAACCTGCTCGATGCGCGTGGCGCGATTTCCGTGACGGAGCGGGTGGGAGTGATTGCGCGCATACGACAGCTGGCGGTGGGAGTAGCCAAGGCGTGGGTGCAACAACAGGAAGCCCAGGCTGCAGCGCCGATGGAAGCAGCGCAAGCGATTGGCTAATTGCGTGATTGAGTCATTGAGTCATTTGTATTCGGTAATTTGGTGATTGGTTAATTAAGACGACATTTAGCCGTCAGCATTTAGCTGGGAAACGTTGGTGTCTAGGCGCTGACTGCAAAGAGCTAGTAGCTAAAAGCAAGAGAGCAAAAGACTCGCAGATGTTTCCTGAGAACTGACAACTGCCAACTGGGCTTTGTGACCCTGCTCACAGTCGGTTCGGCTCCGGATCGACGAAAATCGATGGGATACGCATACGAATGCCAGATTTCCTGCTCG
>CAZBCQ010000067.1:0-4248 GCA_964490255.1 uncultured Terriglobales bacterium
TTCGATAATCTTGTCACCAAGTCGAAAGTGCTCGATGCCATGGGACAAAAGGATCAGGCCAAGGCGTCGCTCGACAAGGCGCTCGCCATGGGGAGCCCGATCCAGATCCACATGTATGCGCGTCAGTTGCAGGCGGACAAACATCCCGAAGAAGCCTACGCAATTTTCCGCTCGAATGCGCAGAAGCATCCGGACCAGTGGTTCGTGCATTCCGGCTTGGCGCGTGTCTACTGCTCGCAGGGAGACTATGACAATGCCGCCAAAGAGATGAAGCTTGCGTTAGCAAGCGCGCCAGAGCAGCAGAAAGCCTACGTTGCGAACCTGGTAAAGCGGTTGGAAGCGAAGGACAACATCAACTGATCTGCCCCGGGATGCAGACAAAGAGCTCTGCATCCCATAGTTTTGTTTTGATTACGGTGCGATGTACTTCAGGATGTAATACTCGTCCTCCTGAGTCAGCATCGCCCTGACTCGCATGTGCTGAAGGATTGTTTTTGAGATCCGCGGTGAGATGCTGTCCGGCGGCCTGTGACAACGACCGCAATTGATTTCAAATCGCCTTTCACCTTCGGCGGTTGCATCAAGCGGCTTCGAAGATTTCTGAACACTCTGCTCTTTGGTCGAGGGTGGTCCGCTGCCGTCGTTCTTGGCCGCGCCTGCGCCCAGGGCGTAGAAGAACGTCAACAGAAATGTCATCGCCAGAATCAGCGCGTGCGGGCGTCGTCTCAGTTGTCTCATTACTTGTTCCTCGAGGGAAGTGCCGGAAACGTGAAGCGTTTGGTTACTCCGAACGTCCACTGATTGAAATTGGCGGCGTTGCTGAACTGCCGTCCATAGCTGGCATTCACGCGCACGCTTCCCGGCAGGAAATAATTCAAGCCAAATTCGGCTACCTGCGTATTCGCGCTCGGCAGCGCATCGCCCGGCTCAGGCACTCCCTTGAAGAACTGCTGCACACGCACGATTCCGATCAGGTTGTGCATCCATGATCCAAGAGGATTGCTCTGCTTGAACTGATAAGCAGTTTGCACCCAGTAGCCACTCCCCTGCGGTGAATGGGCGTATTCCGCGGTGAGGTTGAGCGGAACTCGATTCGGCTGCCATGAGAGATATGCGCCCGTGGAGTTGATGTGCAGATTCTGCAGAAAGCGTTCGTACGAGACGCCGACCTCGAGGCGCATTTTCGGAAAGAACACTCCTGAGCGTGTACCAAAAGCTCGCCCCGACTGAAATTGATGCACAGCAGTTCCCGCAGAAAAGAATGCAGTGTAGTTCCAGTCCCAGCCAGGACGCGCGGCCACAACGCCCCGAACCATGGCGCCGTCACTCGAACCGCTGGTGCGTGTGCCAATCCCGAAGATCAAAGGCGCGTTCTGCAGGGGGTTGATCCACACCGGCGAAAATCGCTCGTTGTAAATGTTGAACGGTGTGAGAAACCTGCCGGCCACGAATGTCACATGCCGGTTCACGATGTAGTCCATTTGGAGGTAGTACAGCGACCCGAAATATTGCGCATCGAAGGGGCTGTCTGGCGTGGGCCGCGCCACAAATCCCTGAAACTGGTAGCTGCCCTCGACGAGTAGTCTGGACCCGATCGGAACCAGCACTACCGGGTTCAGGATTGGTTGTAGAGAGGTCTGTCCGCCTGTTGTTGTGCTGATGAAGCCTGCGTTCGCGGAGATCACCGGTGTTTCACCCTGCGCATAGCCGCTGGCAGTCCCGACCACGTTGAGTGCGACCAATGTGACGACGGCACGAATCCAGGCACGCCCCATGTTCACTCCTGAAATGTTGTGTTGATTTACGAGCGACATTCTCGGTACGTGCTCTCCGCCGCTCGAATCGTCACTAGGCTAGCGAGGATTGAAATGCGAGGTGTCACGATGCAGTCAAGGCGCAGTCATTTTCCTGGGAGAGATATCAAGGGTGCGTCCGAAACAAAATGCCTCGCCACCAACAAGGAGGATGGAAATGTAGCAACCGGGTGACGATCTTCTGACAAATCCGGTGGAGAACAAACCTTATTTTTAATAGCTGGTTCTGCACACATCCAAATTTCGCGTGTTCATGGAAAGCCTGATGGCTATCAATCCCCACATCGCGGATCCCGCAGACGTTGCAGTCGTAGTTCCAACATACAACTGTGCCCAATATCTTGCGCGCGCATTGGACAGCGTCACGGCGCAGACCTACCGCAGTTTTCAGCTGTTTGTAATCGACGACGGTTCAACCGACAACACAGAGGAGATCGTTGGGAAGTTCCCGTCGGAGTGTGTGTTTGAAAAGCAAGCGCATGCCGGACCAGCCGCAGCGCGCAACCGGGGCATAAGGATCTCGTCGAGTCCATACATCGCATTCCTTGATGCGGATGATGTATGGCTCCCGCAAAAGCTCGAGCGTCAAATCAAACTGCTGGAACGCCGTCCGGAAGTTGGCTTAGTCTGCTCGGACTGCGCCGTGGGCGGCATAACAGAGCCGGATAGCTCTTATTTTCAGCGCCGGGCCATGCCGCAAAGCGAAGTGTTCGAACGGCTGGTTAAGGACTGTTTCATCGTCACGCCAACTGTGGTTGTACGGCGGGAGTGCCTGCTCGCATTCGGCGGCTTTAATGAGGCGCTCGGCGTTAGTGAAGACCTGAATCTGTGGCTGAAAATTGCGTCCCGATGCGCAATCGCTTTTATTCCGGAAGTACTCGCAGTGCGATACAACAGGCCCGACAATCTGTCGGCGATCACCAGCCCAGAAGACGCCTGCGCCAGCGGCATCGCCGCCCTGGAAGATGTCATTCGTTCCTGTCCACAACTCAATTGGCAGCAGCGGCGGGCAGTGGAGCGGGGGCTCGCCGTTCGTCACTACCAATATGGTTCATTTCTGTTGTCATCGGATCGCGCGCATGCGTCCCAACGCAGCCTGCTCGCTGCTTGGCGATATCACCCACGGAACTGGCGGGCTTTAGCCAAATACTGGATTAGTTTCCTTCCGCGTTCGCTCCGCGACTCATTGATAACGGTACATCAGGCCTCAACAAATCTTTCCGAAATGCCTCGTCCAAAAAGTTACTCGCGCTTTACGGACATGTGACAACCGCCAGAAGTCGCATTGATACGGTGAGGATGTTCAGTGCGCCGGCTAGAGATCGTCGATATCGAATTCGGCTAATCGGCTGATATTCGACAGGCAATTCGCGATTTCCAGTCGGCGCAGCTAATTGTGCCGGTGGTGCTCTGGCCCGGAGCGAACTGTCTCTGCATTGTCAGCGACAGTGCCGCCGGCACTATTAGCCCGAACATATCCCGGATTCGGAGTTGTTGATTTTGAAGAGGCGCTTTTTATTCTCCATGCTTTTCCTTGTTTCAATCGGTTTGATGGCATTTAGCGAAGGCGGCCCCAAGGCTCGCGTCATCAATATTGTCGCGAAGCGTTTCACCTATGTTCCCGACGAAATAACTCTGAAGAAGGGTGAGCCTGTCATACTTCGCGTCCACTCAATGGACGTCACTCACGGTCTTTTGATTGAGCAGTTCAATGTCAAGGGAGACGCTCCCAAGAACAAGAACACCAGCTATTCGTTTACGCCTGACCGAGCCGGGGACTTTGAAGGGAAGTGCAGCCATTTCTGCGGTTCCGGACACGGTTCCATGAAAATGACCATCCACGTAACGGAATGAGGCTGTGTCTACCAAACTGATTTCGCTGTTCGTGTTGGCCGGCGTTCTACTGCTGTGTGCATGCAAGGCAACACCGCCTGGCAAGTTTGAAACTTCGGTCATGAACTCGGCGGAACACAAGCTTTTCGTCGGGAACCGTAAACTGAAAAATCCCCTGGCGCCCACAGCGGAACACATTGCGCAGGGCAAGGACAATTTCTCTCACTACTGTGTTGCGTGTCATGGTTTGGATGGGCAGAACACAGGGGTGCCGTTCGCGGAGCGGATGTCACCGCCCGTTCCCGTGCTAGCCTCGGCAAGCACGCAGTCCTACACCGACGGACAACTCAAATGGATCATCGATAACGGAATCTCTCCTTCAGGAATGCCGGCATCCAACGGCATTCTGAATGATGATGAAATCTGGTCGATCGTCCTTTATATTCGCCATCTGCCGCCGCTAGGGAGCCTCGGCGAGCCGGCGATGTACAGCGACGCCTCACAGTGTCCACCAAATACCAACGCGGCGGCTGAGAATTCCTCGGCAGTGGCGCTAAGGCGCAAAACTAGCCAACCGCAGTAGCACATTTTTAGCCAGCGC
>CAZBCQ010000067.1:4348-17961 GCA_964490255.1 uncultured Terriglobales bacterium
ACAATCCGCATCCAAGCTCCTATGGGACCGGGGACCGTGCTCGCGGATGCGTAGAATTGTTTTCATCAGTTGCATTATCTTCACTCTTTTCCGCCCCTCTCCTGCGGCCTCCCAGAAGCGATTCGAGGTCGGCCTATTCCTCGACTACCTGGGCATTTCTCAAACCAACACCAACAATTTCGGTCTCGGAGGACGTTTCGGTTACCGCGTTCACCATGACGTGATGCTCGAGGGCGAACTCGCCTACGATTACGGCATCAACTTTGACGAGGCGTATCGGAACGTAACGAATGGAAACATCACTGCCATTGAGAACACTTCCATCGGAGTGACCCACGGCTTAGTCGGACCGAAACTCCAACCCGGCGGTGGTGGATTTCGTCCATTTGTGACCCTTAAAGCCGGATTCGTAGATTTCCGGCTTTCGCCCAGCCTAATTCCCTATAGCGATGTCGTGAGCGCGATCTCCGGGATCCGCACTTCAAACCTGAACGCAGCGATCTATCCGGCGGGCGGAGTAGAGGCGAATATCGGACCCGTTGGATTGCGGCTCGAATTTGGGGACGAGGTCTATTTCAACAATGGCGCCCACAACAATCTCCGTATCACTTTCGGACCGCAAATCCGGTTCTAGCCGCTGAAATTGAGGTGACGCCTGCCGCGGTCTGCCGGGTTTAATGTCCTTGCAAAATTTTCCGCGTCCAAGTAAGTATTCACTTACATCTATTCTTCTATGTTCTATCTTGGGGAGATGTCCCCGGCTGTTTAGCCGGGTGTCTAGATGAATACCATCGGCAGTTCAAGCATCGTTCCAGTCCAGGGTTGTTCCTGACAGGAGTCGGATCTCGTAGCGACCTTGAGGGCGGGTTGAGCTTACTGTATTCAGATTGTGTGGTAACGAGGATAGAAGGTGATTCGCAATCATTCGCGTACTGGTTTGTTCGTCTCTGGCCTGGTACAAGGAACTTTGATCTCCGCATTGTGCTTGGGGACAAGTAGCGGAAACCTGTTCGCCCAGGGCGTTTCTACGGTTACTCCGGCTACTCCGTCCGCGGCTGCCGGGGCCGGCCAGGTTATGACGACGCTCCCGGCACTTGGCTCGGAAAATCCATTCCAGGGCAGCATCCCGCAGGGGAAAGTTGTTCCCGGTATTGTTCCCCTTACGCTGCTCGATGCGCTGGATCGCGGCCTGAAGTACAACCTTGGCCTGTTTGAAAGCTCGCAGGAGAGTTTAAATGCGCGCGCGCTTCGATTGCGGTCTCTCAGCAAGATGCTGCCAGACGTCGGCGCGGTAGTCAGCGACTCGCAACAGCAAATCAATCTCGCCGCTTTCGGCTTTCCCCCAAGCGCCTTTCCCGGCGTTCCGAACATCGTCGGTCCGTTTAACATCTTCCTGGTTGGCGCGAACGTGAACGGGCCTGTCCTGGATTTGAGCCTCATCAACAGGTACAAGGCGAGCACCGAAGACACTCGCACAGCAGTCTTGAATTACCGAAATGCGCGCGAGTTGGTAGTAGTCGCGGTGGGCGTTGCCTACCTTCAGTGCCTATCAGCCCAGGCGCGGGTGATCGCCGTGCAGGCCGAAACCGATACCGCTCAGAGTCTCTACACGCAGGCTTTTGATCAACATAAGGCCGGTGTCTCTCCTTCGATTGATGTTCTGCGTGCGCAGGTGGAATTGCAGTCCGATCAGCAACGCCTGGTCGCAGCTCGCAATGAACTGGATAAGCAGAAGCTGCAGTTGGCGCGGACGATCGGTATGCCAACCGGCCAGGCGTTCAGCCTTGCCCAGGAGGTCCCCTATACTCCTGCGCCTCCACTCACGTTGGAAGGCGCAATCGATGAGGCTCTGCGCAACCGCCCCGATTACGCCAGCGCGCTCTCTGCGGTTCGGGCGGCAGAACTGCAGAACAAATCCGCGCGTAGCGAGAGACTGCCGTCACTGCAGTTCAATGGAAATTATGCAGTTATCGGCAACTATCCCGACCAGTCGCATGGAACCTTCAACGCAACCGGTTCCGTGCAGATGCCGATCTTCACCGGAGGCCGTATCCGTAGCGACATCCAGGAATCCGAGGTTGCGCTGAAGCAACGCCAAGCCGAGGCCGATGACCTCCGCGGGCGCATCGAATATGAAGTCCGCGCCGCATTTCTGGATCTGAAAGCCGCTGCCGACCAGGTGGAAGTCTCTCGCAGCACCCTGAACCTTGCCCAGGAGACTCTCACTCAGGGTCAGGACCGTTTCCGCGCCGGCATTACCAACAATATTGAGGTGATCCAGGCGCAGCAGTCTGTGGTCGGCGCGAACGAAACTTTGATCAGCAGCACGCTCCAGTTCAATCTCGCGAAACTGGCGCTGGCCAGATCGTTAGGTGTTGCCGAACGGGCAACAAAGGAATTTTTGGGAGGTAAACCCTAGTGGCAGACTCGAGCGAAGAGTCGAAACAAGCTGTCCTGAATCACGAGACGGAAGCGCCTCGCGAGCCGTGGCCGGAAGAAGTAGAAGATCGGT
This sequence comes from uncultured Terriglobales bacterium, assembly GCA_964490255.1. Classification (GTDB taxonomy): domain Bacteria; phylum Acidobacteriota; class Terriglobia; order Terriglobales; family Acidobacteriaceae; genus JAJPJE01. The sequence goes on from CAZBCQ010000067.1 coordinate 6,861, forward strand.
CCAAGTCGGCGAAGGCGAAGGGCTATTTCCGGCAGCACCCTCGTGCCAAGTGGGCGTTGATCTTCCTTTTGATCGTACTGGCGGTGGTCGGCATCTTCATCTGGCGCTACTACGCGGCACGAGAATCAACCGATGATGCCGAGATTGATGGCCACATTGGGCCGATCTCGTCGCGTGTTCCCGGCACTGCCATTGATGTCTACGTCGAAGATAACACCGTGGTGCATCGCGGGCAGATCCTGGTCCAGCTCGATCCCAAGGACTACCAGGTAGCCTTGGAAAAAGCGGAAGCCAATCTGGCCGACGCCATCGCAACTGCACGTGCGGCGCAGACCGGAGTGCCGATCACGAGTACGACGTCAACCAGTACTATCGATGTTTCGCATGCGGCTCTGAATGCGGCTCGGCACGAAGTGGCTACCGCCCAGGCCCAGGTCGGCGAGGCTAAGGCGAACTACACCAAAGCGTCTCAGGACCTGAAGCGCTATCAGATGCTCGTCGAAAAAGATGAAATCTCTCAGCAGCAGTACGATACAGCACTGGCGGCGGAACAGGCTTCCCGAGCCACGCTCGATGCTGCCAACTCGGCGGTCGCGACTGCTGAAAGCCATGTTGCGCAGGCGGAGGCAAATGTAAGAGCTTCGCAGATAGCTCCGCAACAGATTGCGCAATTTCGTGCGCGGGCTGGCGCTGCCGAGGCTGCGGTTAAGGAACAGCAAGCGGCCGTGGATCAGGCGAAACTCAACTTGCAATACACAACCATTCGCGCTCCCTTTGACGGAGTCGTCAGCAAGCGAAGTGTTGAGCCTGGCTCGGTCGTCTCGGCCGGACAGCCACTATTCTCGTTGGTCGATCTCGAAGATCTGTGGGTAACGGCTAACTTCAAAGAGACGCAGTTGAAGGGCATGAAGCTTAACCAGCACGCCACCATTCACGTCGACGCCTTCGATCGCGACTACCACGGCTACGTACAGAGCTTCGGAGGCGCTACTGGCGCGCGCTTCAGCCTGTTGCCCCCTGAGAACGCGACCGGCAATTTCGTGAAGGTAGTACAGCGTGTTCCGGTTCGCATTAACTTCGATAAGGGAGAAGATCCCGAACACCGGCTACGGCCCGGCATGTCCGTCGAGCCAACCGTCGTTTTGAAATAGAAATGCGGGAGAGTCCCCAGGGTGAGTAGCTCGGCTGCGATAACTGATCGGCAAGTTCCAGTTATCAATCCGTGGATTATCGCGATCTCGGTGATGTTGGGCACCTTCATGGAGGTGCTCGACACCACTGTCGTCAACGTTTCGCTGCCCCACATTGCCGGCAATCTCTCGGCCAGCGTCGACGAGTCCACTTGGGTCCTCACCTCCTATCTCGTCGCCAACGCCATCATTCTTCCCATGACGGGATGGCTTGCGAATCATTTCGGGCGCAAACGCGTCCTGATGGCCTCGATCACCGGCTTCACCATCTCTTCGTTTCTCTGTGGGCTCGCACCTAGTCTTCCGTTGCTCATCCTTTTCCGCGTCATGCAGGGCGCGAGCGGCGGAGGCCTGCAACCGCTGTCGCAGGCAATTATGCTGGAAGCGTTTCCTCCGGAGAAGCGCGGCAAAGCTATGGCGTTCTGGGGACTCGGCATCGTCGTTGCGCCGATGCTCGGTCCCGTGCTCGGCGGCTGGATCACCGACAGCTATAGCTGGCGATGGGTCTTTTACATCAATCTGCCGGTCGGCATTGTTGGCCTGATCATGTCATCGTTGTTCATCTTCGATCCCGCGTACATCTCCCGAAAAACAGCGCGCGTGGACTACTGGGGGATCGGTCTGCTCGCTCTCGGAATTGGCGCGCTGCAGATCATGCTCGATAAAGGCCAGGAGGATGACTGGCTGGCTTCGCACTTTATCGCCATCCTTCTGGTTGTCACCATTGTCGGGTTGGGATGGTTCGTGATTAACGAGTTGCTCGACAATCATCCCGTCGTAAACCTTCGTGTATTCGAAAACCGCACCTACGCGAGCGGTGTGTTTCTCATGACGGTGATGGGCTTCGTTCTGTACGGCAGCACGGTCCTGTTGCCGATCCTGTTGCAGACGTTGCTCGGCTACTCGGCGCTGGACGCGGGACTCGCCATGCTCCCGCGAGGATTAGGTTCCTTTATTGCCATGCCGATCGTGGGTATTCTGATGTCGAAGATCGAGCCGCGCAAGCTGCTGGCCGTAGGTTTCAGCGTGGCCGCGGGTTCGATGTGGTGGCTCTCGAAGATCAATTTGAATGCTGGTTATTGGGACATCTTCTGGCCGCAGTTCGTGCAGGGGACGTCACTGGGCTTCTTGTTCGTGCCGCTCACTACCATCACGCACGATCCCATCCCCAGGGAGCAAATGGGTAATGCCACCAGCCTGTTCAACCTGATGCGCAACATTGGCGGCAGCATCGGCATTGCGGCCGTGACCACCATCGTTGCGCGGCAGACGCAAGCCAACATCAATGTGCTGAGCAAACACACCAACCCGTACGATCCCGCTGCGCAGATCGTCTTTCAAGGCGCGCGCAACATGTTCATGTCCAAGGGTGCGGATTACGCAACTGCCACCAAGCAAGCGTACGGCGCCATCTTCGGAATGGTTCAACAGCAGGCTTCGATCCTCGCGTTCTTGCATTCCTTCAGGCTCCTTGGCCTCATGTTCATTGCGGTGCTGCCACTTATCCTGCTGATGAAGCCGCCACGCCATAAAGCAAGTCCCGGCGCAGGCATGCACTAGATTTCTCACAGCTTCTTTTCTTTGTCATTACGAGCGAGCGCAGCGAGCGAGGGATCTGTAGTCACGAACAAGTCCGCCAATTTCGACCGCCACTGGCCCACTTTGCTAGAATCGCCAGCTGATCCTTCAGCTGTTTTGCAATGCCTTGAAAAACGTACTGCTATCATCCAAGCTCTTTACTCCTACTGAAGTCATCGACAACGCCATCGTGACCATCGAAGATGGCCGCATACTCGAAGTCACCTCGCGCTCACACTCCGAAACGACGATCACCGCGCGAGTCACGGACCTCGGCGACGCCATCCTCGCACCTGGATTCATCGACATTCACATTCACGGCAACGGCGGCCACGACATCATGGAAGCCACGCCCGACGCACTTGCTGCCGTCGAGCGCTCGCTGGCGAAGCACGGCGTCACCAGCTACTGCCCGACGACGGTCACGGCTGCCGTCGACCGCACTGTCGATTCGCTGCAGAAGCTGGCCGATGCCATCGAAGGAAAGCATCCCTCCTGGGACCGCAGTGATCGCGCCGTGCCCCTCGGTCTTCACCTCGAAGGACCGTTCATCAGCCACGCAAAAAAAGGCGTGCACCCTCCGGAATACATACAGGAGCCATCAGTCGAGCTCTTCGAGAAATTCTGGAAAGCTGCGCGCGGCCAGGTGAAGCTGATGACGGTTGCACCCGAGACCAGAAACGCGTCCGCCATGATTGCCAATGGGACTGCGAAGGGCGTCTGCATCAGCCTTGGCCACTCGAACGCCACTCGCGAAGAAACCGAAGCTGGCATCGCGGCCGGTGGCCGTCATGCAACGCATACCTTTAACGCGATGCGTACGCTCGATCATCGCGAGCCCGGCATTCTCGGCACTGTACTCACCGACTCGCGTCTTACCGCCGAGATCATTGCCGACGGCGTCCACGTGCATCCCGACATGGTGCGCCTCTTCCTGCGCGCGAAGGGAATTGAATCGGCTGTACTGATTACCGACGCGATCAGCGCAACCGGTATGGGCGACGGGCGTTACATGCTCGGCAGTTTCGAAGTGCAGGTGAAAGGAGACCGCGCCGAACTGAACGGTGTTCTCGCCGGAAGCGTGCTGACTCTCGACCGCGCAGTTCAGAACGTGACCAAGTTCGCCGAGTGGAAGCTGCAGGATGCGGTGCGCCTGGCGACGCTCAATCCCGCGCGCGTGATCGGCGTAAGCGACCGCAAAGGGAAAATCGCCGTCGGCGCTGACGCCGATTTCGCCGTACTGACGCCCAACGGAGAAGTCGTTCGCACCATCTTCGTCGGCCGCGTCTAACCAGAGCCGCGTGACCCAAAACTCCGGCCCATCCTGCGCATGTTCGCGTAGGATGGGTTCATCGCTCTCTTATCCGAACAAACTTGACCTCCACCCATCCTTTTCGATATTCAAGTGCTATATAGTTCTTGGATTGGAGTTTTTTGAATGCCCGATAAAGGCCGGTTCCCGCACTACATGATCAAGGAGATCTTCGAGCAGCCCCAGGCTGTGCGCGACACCATCGCCGACAATCTCTCCTCGAAGACCAAGCGGGTGGAACTGGCGGTTACGCGCAGAATTCCCCGCGACGCATCGTCGACGTTCAAGAAGATCACCATCGCAGCGTCGGGCACCAGTCGCCACGCCGGCATTGCTGGCCGACACATGATCCAGGAACTTGCGGGCATTCCTGTCGATGTCGAATACGCCAGCGAATTTGAGTACGGCAATCCCATCACCGGCCCCGAAGAGCTCACGATCGTGATTACGCAGTCTGGTGAGACCGCCGACACTTTAGGCGCGCAGCGCCTCGCGCAGTCGCGCGGATCGCGCACGCTGGCCATTACCAACGTGCTCGATTCCACCATCGCCCGCGAAGCCGATGCCGTGATCCACACGCAAGCCGGACCTGAAATCAGCATAGCCTCGACGAAAGCCTTCGGCGCGCAACTTGTCGCGCTGTACCTGCTTGCTGTCTATCTCGGTGAAACTCGCGGCACGCTTTCAGACCAGAAAACCGCCGGGCTCGTCGACGAACTTCTCGCACTTCCGGACAAAGTCGAAACTGTGCTTGGCCAGAATGATCTGTGCCACGATCTGGCGAAACGGTACTACAAGCTGGATGATTTTCTTTATATCGGGCGCAACGTGCACTATCCCATTGCTCTTGACGGCGCGCTCAAGCTTAAAGAGACTTCCTACATTCATGCCGAAGGATATCCCGCGGGCGAGATCAAACATGGTCCCTACGCCCTGATTGACCAGCATGTCTCAGTTGTCGGTATCGCCACGCGCGATTTGAACGATCCGCAATCAGTGCTTCGCGCCGAGAAGACCATCAGCAACCTGCGCAAGGTGAAAGAAACCGGCGGACGCGTGATCGCCGTAGCCACCGAGGGCGACCCCGAAGTTATCGATGCTGCTCATCACGTCATCACGGTTCCACAAGCGCCAGAACTACTCTCGCCCATTCTCGAAATCGTTCCCTTGCAGATGCTGGCCTATCACATCGCCGTGCAACGCGGAGTAGATGTGGACCGTCCTCGCAATCTGGTGAAGTCGGTCACGGTCGAATAGCGCGGCGCGTTCAACAGCAGCAGCGCTCGAATCAGTGAAGCTCGGGTGCGCCATCCTAGCCGTCATTTGGCTAGGTGGGACAACAATAACGACACTAGTTCCGGAATGACTGAAGCTCCACACCCTGGTCTGGCATCTTATTCTCGTTTGCGTTACCACTCGCGAAGGGAATCATGATGAATTCTTCGAAACAGCCGCAGCTGAATATGCAATATCGCACTCTCGGTCACTCCCAAGCACGGCTATCCGTCATTGGACTCGGCTGCATGGGCATGTCCGAATTCTATGGGGCAGGTGACGAGCAGGAGTCCGTTGCCACCATTCATCGCGCGCTCGATCTCGGCATCAACTTCCTAGACACGGCTGACGTGTACGGCCAAGGCAAGAATGAAGAGCTCGTGGGTCGCGCAATCAAGGGCCGCCGTCACGAGGTTTTTCTCGCTACGAAATTCGGCAATGTGCGCAATGCCGGCGGGGAGTTTGTTGGCGTGAGCGGTAAGCCCGAGTATGTTGCGCAAGCCTGCGATGCCAGCCTGAAGCGCCTCGGCGTTGATGTGATCGATATTTATTACCAGCACCGCGTCGACTTCGACGTTCCCATCGAAGAGACAGTCGGAGCCATGGCCACGCTCATCGAGCAGGGAAAAGTTCGCTATCTGGGACTGTCAGAAGCTGGGGCGAACACCATCCGTCGAGCACATAAAGTGCACGCCATCTCCGCGCTGCAGACTGAGTATTCGCTGTGGACACGCGATCCTGAACAAGACGTGCTGCCAACCTGCCGTGAGCTCGGCGTCACCTTCGTCGCGTACAGTCCGCTCGGTCGCGGTTTTTTGACAGGTCGTTTTCAGAAACCTGAAGACCTGGATGCCAACGACTGGCGTCGCCAGAATCCGCGGTTCCAGGAAGAGAACTTCCGCAAGAATATGGCGATCGCCGAGACCGTCAAGGACATCGCACGCGAGAAGGGATGCACACCGGCGCAACTCGCGCTCGCATGGCTGCTGGCGCAGGGCGAGGACGTCATCCCGATCCCCGGCACCAAGCGGGTGAAGTATCTGGAGGAGAACGCCGCCGCGGTGAACATTAGACTGACGCCGCAGGATCTGGCACGGATCGATCAGGCAATTCCCGCGGGAGCCGCCGCGGGACTACGCTATCCCGAAGGTGGGATGAAGCGGGTAAACGCCTAATCGCGGATCGCTCTGCGAAAACAAGCAATGCACGCAAAAGGCGTAACTGGTAGCGAATGTTCGGCTGTCAGTCGCTCGAGCTACTAGCTAGCAGCCTGCATGCGGTACGGCCACGGCCTACTGCACTTTCTTCAGCACCACCGTTGCGCGCTCATCCGCGCCGATCCTGCCTTCGAAGGCTTTAAGTTGCGCGAACTTCTCCGGATCGATCTCCACCGCGCGGACCACGTATTCGCGATGATAGGTGATCTTCTGGCCAGTCACTTCGGTCTTGCTCTGGTAGCTCGCGAAGCCGAAGTCCATTTCCACAGGGTCGGGAACATCATCGACAGTGTATCCGTCGGGCAGTTCGATTTCGTAGGTATCGCTTTCCTTGCTGCTGCCGTGTAGTTCAATCGGATATAGCCGCGGTTTGCCAAAGTCGACCGAAATGTCTTTTTCGCCGACCACTCGCGGACGGATCAACATCAGCGGCCCCATCTGCTGGGCGTAGCTGGAGGTCGTGAAGCCGTATTTCAGGGTCAACTTGCCGCGTGTCTCCAGTCCTAAGACTTGTGGATTCTGTAGCGAGAATTGCTTGAGTGATTGGTTCAGGAAGTTCTCGAAGTATTTCGATCGCTGCTGCTCGTTGGCGGCTTTGAAGACATACCGCTGGCGCAGGGCATGATATCCAGTGCGATCTTCTACCACTTCACCAGCCAGCGTTCCATCACTGGCAAGCTTGAATTTTCCAATCCGGTCGAGAATATTCGCCGCTGGATCAAGGCTGGGCAATCGCAGCAGTTCGCCACTTCCATCCGCCACCAGCAAGACGTAGTTGCTCTCCGCGTACCCGGGCAACTGGCCGACAGGCGTGTATTCGCTGGTGGGATCGAACAAGAGATATTGCTTGCCCGATTTCGCTTTTACCACGCTGTCGTATTTCGCCATCGGTGCATCGGGTGGCAGCTCAATCGCGACGATCATGTGATCAAAAACCAGCGCGGGCAACTCCGGATGTACGATGCCGCGGTCGGTTTCTACGATCACGTATTCCGAACGGATTCCCGCCTCTCCAAGCATCGAGCTGAGCAGCGTGGCCTTGTCCTTGCAATCGCCGTATCCATAACGGAAGACGTCGGCCGCCGGATGAGGCTGATATCCTCCAATGCCGATCTCAATTCCCACATAGCGGATGTTGCTCTGCACGTAATCCGCAATTGCGCGGACCTTGCTGTCGAAGTCGTTCTTGCCGGCGATCAGCTCTTGAACCTTGGCGGTGATCTGCGGTGAAGGCGTTCGTCGCCCTATCGCCAGTTCCGACTGCCACTTGGCGATGTTCTCCCATGAGCCGCCTTGCGCTGTCCCGCCCTCCGGACTGAAATACGCAAACTCCGCGCGCGCCGCGAGACCGAAAGGCCGTGGCATCAGTTCTTCATCATCGTGAATCGCGGGTACGTCCGCCTGCGTCCATTTCCACCGATTATCTGCCAGGCGTTCAGGTGCGGCATTCTTGCCTCCCGACCACGCCGCCTTGTATTCCCATCCACCGGGTAGCTGAAGCGTAAATTCAGTGCGGCGAACGGGAATTCGTTCTTGATAAACCCAGCTCACCTGCTTCAGCCAGTTCACGTAACGAACTTCATATTCGAATCCAATGACCGTGCCCGGTTGCTCCCCGGCGGGCGCGCGCGCATGCCGGAACCGCACATCGGAATACAGGATTTCACTGGGAAGACTCGCGACGTCTTCGAATTCCTTATCCTTCACTTCGAATTCGTGGCCGCTGCTGTCGAGGCTCCATGCATGGATGGAAAGCAGCTTGTCCTGCTGCTGCAGGTAGACTCGCAAATGCGCAAACTCGCGGCCGTCCGGACGAAGGATCTTCAGGATTCGCCGGTCGTGTTCCACGTATTGGCCCGGTCCTTCGATCGTGATGTCGGTTTCATCATCGAGAACCACGGCCTTTGTCTCCGCAGGATAGACCGGCAGCTTTTCGGCGGCCGCTTGCTTCAGCCAATCTGGAACGGCTGCAGATGCCGATCCCAGGCAGAGTCCAAGGAAGGCTGACAGCGCAATAAGGCGGATTTCAGTTAACCTTGGCACTGGCATGTCCCCTGAGAACCGCCTGTTCTTCATCCACGGATTTCACCTTGTCGTAGAACGTCTTGAGCTCTTTGTATTCCGTGACAGGGATTGCCATTTCGGCGATTATGAAATCCCGCTTCGCGATGATTTGCTGGCCATTCTGCGACCTTTGCGTGTTGCAGAGCGCGTACTTCAATTTCAGCTCTTCCGATTGTGGCAGCGTCTCCACCTGGATGTTTGACGGGACAGTTATGCCGACATCGTCAATTTCTCGGAACGGGTAATTGAGATAGATGTGGTTCACGCGTTCGGCGTGTGGAAACATCGGAGTCTCATTCACATGTAAGAAGTTGACCGGAATCGTCCAGCGATGGCCTGCGCTGACGGCCAGAGGCGTCGATACTTTAAACTCCGCTATTAACGGCGATTCGATGGCATCCCATTGCGGAGCTTTCGTTAACGTGACTTGAGCTCCTCCGGGTAACCAGCTGCGTAATTCGTCTTCGAGAAGTTTCTTCCGGCCTGCGTCATCGGTCTTGGACGCGTCCTCGCGACGAATCAGCGCCTCCTGGCCTCCGAACAAGACCGCCATTGAGCCCTCAGCAGAGCCATCTTCTTTTAAGGTAACTCTCACTGCGCGCTTCGTGAGAGCATCCATGTAGGCTGGCATTGGAGACTGAGCGAAATCCGTTCCTTTCGCAAGCTGGCGCATGCCGCCGCATCCGGTGTAGCGCCAGTTGAGGAGCCCGTATGGCGCATACCTGGTTCCCGGATCGAGGTAGACATCTTTTCCATCGAGCTGAACAATCGCAATCTCGGCGTCGAACTGCGCTGTATCCAGATAGGACTTCTCGAAGATCTGCTCTGAACGATCGCCAACCCGCATCGCATAGGCAGGCACACCTGCGCTCCTTACAAGCGCGATGAATGTACGCGTGATCTCGTCCCGATATCCGCCCTTTTGTCGGACCACATCAGAAGCGCCTCGATTTTGTTGCAAGCCCAGCGTCTTCTGCTCCTGTTCGCTTCTCTCGGGCATGTAAGTGTAGTTGTCTAGCGTCTTCACGAAAGCGTACAGCTTTTTGACCTTTTGCTCGGGCGTGTCCGTGGGGGTGGTAACTTTGGCCAGAACATCGTTGAGCCCATCGATCTTGCCCACGAACTTCTCAACACTCTTATTCCAGATCTTGCCTTCGTCCTTCCACCAGGCATCGCGAGTCTCGGTGGTGCGGTAATAGATCTGAACGTTCCACTTGAGTTCTGAAGTAGGCAGCGTATGCTCCTCCTCGATAAACGCGGGAACGTTCTCCATGTCTAATTCGATCTGCTTTTTCGGTAGTTCAATCACTTTGGGAGCCACGCCGTCGGGAAGTCTTCCCGTCCAACCCACACCAACGATGGTGCCGTGCTCGTTGACTAGATAGCGACTGGACCCGCCATACACGATTGAGCTTGGGATGTAAGTAAAATGCTCGTGTTTCTGAAACAGTTCGTCTTGTAACACCCACCGAGGCGGGCTAGCGAAGACTTGATCCGGATAGCGATAGAAATAGCGGTACTCGATGATGCTCCCCACTCGCACATCAGGGACGGAAAAGCTCTTTACATTCAGTCGAACTCCATGGCCCTTGTAGACGCTTTTGTCGAACGGCTTGCCTTCAAAGTTCACGATAGTGCCGTCGGTGTGCACGGTCCGTGCGCGAACCTCAGCTACCGAGTATCCGCGATATGAGTAGAGCGAGACGTCCGAATACTTCTGAATACCCGCTTCTGTCAGAATCTTGATCCGCTTGTAGACCGAGCAGTAGTGCAGGTTGTCGTCGCAGGTCTGTTCGTGAAAAAGAACGACGGCCGGTGCGCCCGGCTGTTCGGGGACGCTGGTTATTTTGAGTTCGTCAGCTGAAGGCGGACCGAATTCCTGCGCATGCAGATTCGAAACGAGGACTAGAGAAAGAAGCAGATACAGGGATATCGTGAGAAGACGCAATGGGGTGCGCATGAAAAAAATCGTGACCTCGGGGCCCGAACTAGGGGCTGCTCGGAGCAAGTTGTGTGTAGCGGCAAAATCTAGCGTCTTGCACCTTCATTATGCAACCAATTGTTTTGAAAACAGGAAAATTCTGGTTCTGTTCCGGATTCCCAAGATTTGATCCCGGTGGCCCATCCGTGTCCACGAAGCTCTTTTTCCGCTTGACGTAGCACGATGTGTTTCGAATTCTCGCGCATTTGAGCGGGTGCAACCTCCGCTGTTCGCCGGCATTCCTACCAGCATGGAAGCCTTTCGCGCGTGAGACCGCGTGAACCGAACTATTCGATGTGTTCGTTCAGCGTCGTTGCCGATCACCAGAGCGCGGCGCGAAATTGAACTCGAGGAGGATTTTCATGAAACAGAAGTTGAGATTAAGCGCCATCCTGGCCACTTTTGTGCTCGGCGTTACCTCTTTGCTAGCGGCCCAAACCGACATGCCGTTACGACAGCAGGTCGCGGTAAATTTCGAAAATCC
>CAZBCQ010000067.1:18061-20926 GCA_964490255.1 uncultured Terriglobales bacterium
CGGCCCAAACCGACATGCCGTTACGACAGCAGGTCGCGGTAAATTTCGAAAATCCGGTGATCGTCGGACAAAAGACGCTGCAACCCGGGCATTACGTGTTCCGGGAAATACAAAACAATCCCACCGTATTCGAGATTTACAAAGAAAATGGCAAGAAGGCGGAATTGCAGACGCTCGCGACGCAAACCACGATCGATACTCGTGTGGACCCCGGAACTCCCATCCATACCCGCTTTGTTCTCCTCCAGGTCGGAGACAATTACTATCTTTCGAAGCTGTGGCTAGGCGGTCAAGCGCAAGGGTGGGATTTCCTGACCGGAACAGCAATGGCACAGAAGGCCGGTAAGGAAGTGAACGTCGAAGCGAACGCTGCCAGCAATCAATCTGGGCAATCCAATTCAGTAGGAAAGCCGCAATAGGCTGATCTCAAGTCCGGGCTGAGTTGGAGTTGAGGACAGACGAAGCAGTCGTCCGTTCTTGCGGATAATACTTGCGCTGGAAGTAGAGCGCGACATTCACGAGTGCAATCATGACCGGCACTTCAACGAGCGGTCCAATAACTGCCGCGAAGGCAGCTCCCGAACTCAGCCCAAAAACAGCGACGGCCACGGCAATCGCCAGTTCGAAATTGTTGGACGCTGCCGTAAACGATAGCGTCGCTGTCTTCGAATAGTCGGCTCCAAGCTGGCGTCCCATGTAAAACGAAACCAGGAACATCAGCACGAAATAGATCAACAGCGGCACGGCGATCCGCACTACATCGAGTGGCAGGCGGACGATGTATTCGCCCTTCAATGAGAACATCACCACGATCGTAAATAGAAGCGCGATTAGAGTTAGCGGGCTCACACGTGGTACAAACTCGCGGTCATACCAGGACCGGCCCTTGATCCGCACGAGAACTGTACGTGTCAGAAATCCCGCGAGGAAGGGAATTCCCAGGTAAATAAAAACACTCTTCGCGATCTGGGCGATGGAGATATTCACCATGGTGCCGTGCAATCCAAAATACGGGGGTAGCACGGTAATGAAGATCCACGCGTAAAGAGAATAAAACAGCACTTGAAAAATTGAATTGAAGGCCACCAGTCCCGCTGCGTATTCCGTATCGCCTTTTGCCAGTTCATTCCACACAATTACCATGGCGATACAGCGTGCCAGTCCGATCATGATCAGCCCAGCCATGTATTCCGGATAGCCACGCAGAAATGCGATCGCAAGTACAAACATAAGGATGGGACCGACGACCCAGTTCTGTACCAGGGAAAGGCCGAGCACCCGCTTGTTCCGAAACACCTCGGGCAGTTCGTCGTATCGCACCTTCGTGAACGGCGGATACATCATCACGATCAGGCCAATCGCGATCGGGATGGACGTGGTGCCCACGCTGAACCGGTTAAGGAATGGCACGATTCCCGGCGCCAGCCATCCGGCGCAGACGCCGATGATCATGGCTGCAAAAATCCAGACGGTAAGGTACCGGTCCAGAAAACTGAGCCGCCGTGGCGAGCAAACTGGAAGAGAGCTATTCGTGGCCAATGCGGTCGATCTCCTTCTTCAAGGCAAGTGCATCGAGGCTCTTCATCGGCAAGCTGAGAAACAGCCCGATACGCCGATCCAAGGTCACGTAGGCCTCGCGAAAAGCGTGCTCTACTTGGCTGATTGAGCCATCAACCGCTGCGGGATCAGGAACACCCCAGTGCGCCGTCAAAGGCTGTCCTGGCCAGATCGGGCAGACCTCTTTTGCGGCGTTGTCGCAAACGGTAAATACAAAGTTCATCTTTGGTGCATCCGGCTTCGCAAACTCATCCCAGCTTTTGCTATGCAGCCCTTCAATCGGCAGGTGGCACAGCTCCAATTGCCGCAATGCTTGCGGGTTGACCTTGCCGCCGGGATGACTGCCTGCACTGTAGGCGGTGAAACGACCCCGACCACGAAAGTTGAGAATCGCTTCCGCCATGATGGACCGCGCAGAATTTCCCGTGCATAGGAACAGAACGTTGTATGTGTCAGCCATGGTTGATTCCTACTTGCGTCCGTGCAGCTTTATGGAGGCCAACGCCGCCGACGCTTCTCGTGCCACCTGTTCTGGATTCGAGGTCGATGTGATCTGCACCGTCGAACCGCAACAAGAAGATCCACCCGAGCAGATATCTTCAGGCGCGAGCGTCTTCATGAGATCGCCGCCATGCGCGATGCGCGGAATCGCCAAATCACGCAGACCCGCGCCGAGAGCCATGCTCAGGTAATCAGTCAGCAGGCTCGCGCCGGAGATACATCCCACATACGCACTGATATCGCGCGCCAGCGGTTCCGGCAGGGGCTTCAGCAGAACGATGTCGCTTACGGCGAAGCGTCCACCCGACTTGAGCACACGGGCGATCTCGCGGAACACAGCAGGCTTGTCCGTGGAGAGATTGATCACGCAATTGCTGATTACGTAATCCACCGTTCCGCTTTCGACCGGCAGCTTCTCAATGAATCCCTTGCGGAACTCAACATTTGTCGCGCCCCGCTTTTCAGCGTTCTCGCGTGCACGGGCAAGCATGTCATCCGTCATATCCACACCGATCACGCGGCCAGTCGAGCCCACACGATTCCATGCCAGGAAGGCGTCGAATCCGGCGCCAGAGCCGAGATCGACGACGGTCATGCCCGGCCCGATTTCCGTCAGAGCCAGAGGATTGCCGCATCCCAATCCTAGGTTCGCGTCGCCCGCCAGCTTGAGTTCCTCGTCGCTGTAGCCAATGGACCGTGCTACGTCTTCCAGCGGTCCTCCGCAACCCGAGGCCTCTCCGCGAGCCACGGCGGCATAATGTTCTTCCACGGCGGTAGTAATGCTGTCGTTCTTCATTCTGTCTCCTT
>CAZBCQ010000068.1:0-6027 GCA_964490255.1 uncultured Terriglobales bacterium
AACAGGTTCGTTTTTGGCGCAGCCAACGTGGCGAGCAGTTTGCCATCGGAAGCATGCAGCGTGAGCGACGTAGGCGTGCGAATATTCGAGAACGTATCGAAGTAAAACCGGGTATCGCGCGACATTTCAATCCCATGCGTCCCGGATGACTCGGAAATTCGTTGCAGATCGCTGCCGTTGCTTTTGACGCGATACAGCTGCCGCTCGACAGAGGAATCTTTCTGGGCTGTGAAGTAGATCCAGTCATTCCTTTCGTCGACTCCGGTCACCGCCTGCCGCACCCAGAATGCCACGCCGCCTGACGATGCCATGGCCCAGTCGCCGTTGGTAACCTTGTTCCCCAGCGTGCCATCCATCGCGAAGCGATACAGATGCATGTATCCGTCGCGCTCCGATGCCCACAGGAAATGCTGACCATCGCGCAGGAAGTACAGATCGTCGGTCACGTTCACCCAACCGGGATCGGTCTCGGTCAGAATGTGCTTTGCCTGGCCACTGTCGGCATTCGCGAAATACAACCGCAGTTCCGTCTGCATGCGATTCATGGTTTCCACCGCAACGCGCCGCGAATCGGGCAGCCACTTCACCCGAAGCAGCCATTCAAATGGCTCTGCGATGGAGATCCACTGGGTTCGGGCGCCTTCCACGCTCACCACGCCAACCTTGACTGCCGGATCCTGCTCGCCTGCCTTGGGATAGACCTGATGGATGATCTTGGGATTCTGCGGCTCAAAATCGACGAACGTACTGACTGGAATTCCCGTGGTATCGGTGTGCAGGTAAGCTATCGACTTCGAATCCGGCGACCACCAATACCCGATGTCTTTGCGCCCGAAGACTTCTTCCCAATAAACCCAGGTGAGCGTCCCGTTCAGCAGGTTCTCGGAACCGTCAGTCGTGAGGCGCGTCTCTTTGCCGGAGGCGAGATCGTGCACATACAGATCATTGTCGCGAACGAACGAAATCAGCCGCCCGTCTGGCGAAAACTGTGCGTCTTTCTCTTCCGCGGGAGTATTCGTGATTCGAACGAAAGCCGACTTCGCCAGATCGAGAACATAGATGTCGCCCTTAATCTCGTACAGCGCCTGGGTTCCGGCTTCATTGAACGACTCTGGCCAGTCCAGCGCCTGCTCGACTCCTGCATCTGGATTCATCGTCTTCAAAGACGCGACTGCGGCTGCCATGTTTACCGCGGGATGGCGCTCGCCAGTGATCGGATTCAAAGACTCAAACGTGCGCTCAGCCTCAGGCTTGCTGGTGTCGTAGAGAATCGCCGTTCCGTCCTTTAGCCAGACGAAATCCGGTACGCTCGCCACTTTTGGGCCATCCTTGATCGCCCATTCAATACTCAGTTGGGGACGTTGTGCGAACGACAGGACTGGGCAAAGCGCCAGCAACAGAAGACATAGACACTTACGCATCTGGCATTCTCCGGGACTTGATGTGAAACAGATAAGACTAGTGTAGCTGGAGGGTTGTTGGTTGCATCATTTGGAGATCTTTACCCGCACCTGCTCCGGGATGCGGTTGCGGATTTCTTCGGGGAGGCGATCATGGACACGTCGTGCTCCGACCTTCGCCACATCCACCATCACCACCGGCGCCGGTGTTGCGACCGCAACAATCAGCCAGATAAATGCGGAGAGCGAGAAACCGACCAGCGCGATCAACTCAAAGATAAAAGTATGTTTTGGCTCCAAGTGCCGGATTACAGCGAACGCCAGCAGGAAAAGAAAAGCGGAAACGGTGGCAAGAATGATAAGTCCGATATCGATTGTGCGGTGCAAGCGCTGTCGGTTGCGGCAGTGCTCACACTCGGCGAAGTGCGCCTCATAATCGGAACTCATTTCGGGGGCGAGGTGGGAGATGTCGTAACGCCAACTTGCAAGAATGTCCCCGACTACCTTGTCCACGCACTGTGTTTTCATTCGGATCTAAAACCTGATCGAGTCCAGCGGCTCCGATTGTTGCGCCAGTAACACCCGATTACTGAGCAGGCTACACTGGCCTGCCAGTGCACGTTCGGCCGCATTGCGCGCAAGTTCCGGATGATTGTTCTGCTCCGACAAGTGCGCCAGCACGATGTATGTTGCTCCCCCATCATAGTCGGTCGTCAGAAATTCCGCGAGAGCGTCATTCGAGAGGTGGCCCAACCGGCTCAGCACGCGCTGCTTCACTGACCACGGATACGGTCCGACCCGCAGCATCTCCAGGTCGTGATTCGATTCAATCATCAAAAAATCGCAGCCGCGTATGTGTTGCATCACGCTGGCCGGCATATAACCCAGATCAGTGACAACGCCCAGCTTCACTCCCTCGGCACGGAATGCGAACGCTACAGGGTCCGCGGCATCATGTGGAATCGTGAACGGCATCACGCTGATGTCGCCGATCTCGAAGCCACGCCCTGCCTGGAAGTGCTCGCAGCGATCCAACACCCTGTGGTCTTTGCGACGATCCCGCTCGCAGCGTCTCCATTCCTGATGAGTGCCGCCGGTCATGTAAACCGGAATCTTCAGCTTGCGCGACAACTGGTAAACGCCCGCCACGTGATCCGAATGCTCATGCGATACGAGGATGGCGGAAAGCTCCGTCGGATTCTCGCCCGCAGCGTGCATGCGGCGCAGCGTTTCGCGCCCGGAGAGCCCTGCATCGACCAGGATCTTCGTGCGTGATGTCGATACGACGGAGCAGTTTCCTCTGCTTCCGCTCGCAAGCACCGTGATTGCCGCTGCCATCATGCGCAGCATACGGGAACTTGCCTTGTGAAAGGGAGTGACTTACTTGTAACCGAGGGATAATACTTACGCTTGATCGGTGGCTGAGCGGGTGCCGCCATTTGACGAAGCGCTGTCCGAATCCGTCAGCATTCGCTTGAGCAGCGCTTCGACGCGCCCCAGCAGTTCGTCTGCACGCTCAATGTGGCCGGGGAGCTCTTCGTCCGAGTCATGCTTCATCAGGTAGATCGTATTGCGCAACGCTTGCAGAGGATTATTGATTTCATGCGCGATTTGCTGATGCAACCGGTTGGCAGCTTCCGACTTTTCCGAGTCGATGAGTTTTCGTTCTGCCTCGCGCTCCTTGGTGATGTCGCGACTGAAGCAGATGACGTAATCAAAGGTTCCGTCGAACTTCAGTTCTGGCGCCATTCGGCACTGAAACAGCCGTAAACCCCACGGCCCCGGGAAGGCAACATCGAACGTGATTTCCTGTCCGGTCTCGAACACCTTCTTCAAATTGCTGTTGATCAGTCGCGAGATCTCGTCGTTGTGGCCAAGTTCCACCATGCTCTTGCCGTAGAAATCCTCGGCTGGACGGTTGTTCTCACGTGCAGTCGCCGCATTCACATAACGGTGCCGTAACTGACGATCAAAGCGCGCGACGGCGTCGGGCGAGTTGTCGAGAATCGAGGCGAGCGATGTCTCGCTGATGGCGTATTCGGGGTGCGGCTCTCGAAGCTGCGCTGAGTCCTGTACCGATGACATCCTGGGCTGGTTCCTAGTGCGAGTTCCTGTGATTTTAAACGGTGCGGCGGGATTCGAAATGCACTCCATGCTCAAAATTCTGAGTACTAAGGGATGCCACGTAAGCAGAGACTTTCTTCGGGTTCGAATCACTTGTGCGGAAATAGCGTGTTGATCGCGCGCCGGATCACCGCTCCACCAAACGCGGCAGCCATCGCCGGAGCCAGACCCACGAACGACCCTCCCACCATCGCGCGCGTAGGCTGCTCGCGTGTGAGATATGCCAGCAACTCGGCTGCAGGAAGACAGAGCGCCGTGAGCAGTCCCCAGCGCCATGGGCGACGCGGCCGCATGAAGGCGAGAAACAGATTGATCGCGACGAGGAATACGCCAGACAGCGTCGGATCCTTCACTCGCACTTGCAGGTATCCTGTAATTCCGCCAAGGATCAGACCTGCAATCCAGTACGGCCAATCACGTGGACGGCTGTGGGAAGAGAGTTCGCCGCGGACTTCCTCGCTGCGCGGATTGGGGGTCGCGCTCATTGAATCTGCAATCTTCATCTTAACTCTCAATACTTGTAGAAGCCTCGTCCGCTCTTTCGCCCCAGCCATCCCGCATCCACCATCTTCACCAGCAAGGGACACGGCCGATACTTCGGATCGCCCAGTCCACTTTCCAGCACGCGCATGATGTCGAGGCAGACGTCGAGCCCGATGAAATCCGCGAGCATCAGCGGTCCCATGGGGTGCGCCATGCCCAGCTTGAACACTTCGTCGACCGCCTCCGGCGTCGCCACGCCTTCCATCACCGCAAACATGGCTTCGTTCAGCAGCGGCATCAGCACGCGATTGGAAACAAAGCCGGGATAATCGTTGACTTCGACTGGCGTCTTCTCCAACTTCAGCGCCAGATCGCGCACGGATTCGAACGTTTCTTGCGAAGTGGCCAGCCCGCGGATGACCTCCACAAGTTTCATCACCGGTACGGGATTGAAGAAGTGCATCCCAATCACTTTTTCCGGACGTTTCGTCAGCGCTGCGAGCTTAGTGATCGAAATAGAAGAGGTGTTGGTCGCAAGAATAATCTCCGGCCGGCAGATGCGGTCGAGGTCGCGGAACAGTTGCGACTTGATCTCAAACTTCTCGGTTGCGGCCTCAACGACAAAATCTACGGAGCTGAGCGACTCGCGATCCGTAGTGGTGCGAATGCGGCCGAGCGCCGCGTCTTTTTCTTGTGCGCTGATCTTCTCTTTGCTGGCTTCGCGCTCCAGATTCCTGCCGATGGTATCGAGCGCACGCTGCAGGAATCGCTCCTCCACGTCGCACAGCGCGACTGAATATCCGGATTTGGCGAATACGTGAGCAATGCCGTTGCCCATCGTCCCGGCGCCGATTACACCGACAGTTTTGACGTCCATAGCGCATTGCCCTCAAACGAAACGCATTAGGGTATCACGCAGTCTGGCTCACACTTGCGGCGCTGGCCCGGCTACCTTCTTCGTTTGAGATTGCCGATGCGCGCGGTTCTGAAACAAGAGCGCCTTCTTTCACTGCGGTGTTTCCGGATCGGCATGCACAGCGGCAGCTCTCTCTTCCTACTCTTCGCAGCTGCATCTGATTCCCTTGCGAGGTTCTTCGGAGCACATTCTTGCAAATTTTTGGTTGACGTAAGTTGCTGAGCGGAACATGCTTGCGGAGAATTGTTAAGGTCAGGTTACAGTCATGTTAAAGCAAGATTACAGCGACTCGCCATCATCTCCTTGGCCCCGCAATTTCTTTTCAAAAGCTCTTTTCCGCTCGATACGAATACGAACGATCATCCCTGTTCTCACCTTGTATTTCGGTTTGGGAGGCGCCGCAGCGCAGTCGAGTAAACCAGCAGAGGACGGACCTGCCAGTACGCGTGCGACTCTGCCGCAAATGGAAGCGCGCGCGATGAGCGGAGACGCGTCCGCGCAAAACAGTCTGGGAATGCTCTACATCACTGGTCAGCAGACAACACAGAATTACGCGGAAGCGGCCAAGTGGTTTAGAGCTGCCGCCGCGCAAGAATTTCCACCCGCCGAATACAATCTTGGCGCATTACGCGAACACGGCAGTGGTGTTTCGCGCGACTACCACAAAGCCTTTGAGTACTACCGGTCCGCTGCTAGTAAGGGCTATGCGCCCGCAGAAGCACGATTGGGTTATATGCTCGAAAACGGATGGGGCGTTCCGAAGGACGTGAACGAATCCGCGCGATGGTACCGGGCCGCAGCGGAGCAAGGAGATGCCTCTGCTCAATGCAAGCTGGCGGATCGTTACTACAGAGGCGTCGGAGTACCCCGCGACTACGCTGAGGCGTTGCTCTGGTATCGCAAGTCCGCCGAGCAAGGACAAGCAACGGCCGAGAATAATCTGGCGGCTTTCTATCACCATGGTTGGGGACAGCCGGTCAACTATTCGCTCGCCTTTTTCTGGTATCGCAAAGCCGCGGATGCCGGAGTGGCCGAGGCGCTCGGAAATATCGGCGTGCTATACGAAGATGGGCTCGGCGTCGAGCGGGATTATCGAAAAGCCGC
>CAZBCQ010000068.1:6127-20765 GCA_964490255.1 uncultured Terriglobales bacterium
TCGGCGTGCTATACGAAGATGGGCTCGGCGTCGAGCGGGATTATCGAAAAGCCGCCGAGTGGTATCGTGCTGCGGCGGAACATGGAGACAGCAAGAGCCAGTTCAAATTAGCCAACCTGTACGCAAAGGGCCGTGGCGTCCCTTTGGACTACGTTTCCGCGTTTCTCTGGTACAACGTGGCGGCTTCATCCGGCGACGATGCCAGCTTAGCGGCGCTGAAAGGCCTACGAAAAGTGATGACTCCGAAACAGACACAGGAGGCACAAAAGAAACTTACTGACTTGCGACAGACGCAGCATGCATCGTCGCGGGACTCGAAAGGCACATTGAACGCTGCGCTCACTCCTGAATGAAAAGGAATGAGCAGCCCTGATGGAAGCGGCTGCTCATCGTGAACGTTAAACTTCAGTACTAGGCGCCTACCGCAATTATCTCTTCGGAGTGTAGGTCCACTGCAGCCCGAAGGAGAAAGTCCGGTTGTAATACTCGCGCTGAATGGGATAACGCTCGCTGCCGTTGTAGAACCCGAAGACTTCGTTGGTCAGGTTCAGCATTGAGACAAGCGCTTTGAGCCCTCGTCCATTCGGAATCAAGTAGCTCGCCTGCGCGTCCACCTGGGTGTGCGGATACAGGTAGGTATCGCCGAGCGGGCCGTTAATCCCTCCTGTATTTCCGTCCTGGTATCCATACGACCAGATGTATGCGTCATTATGGGTCAGGCCCATGCGAGCAGAAATTCCCCATTTGTCGTACGTGCAGTCCAGATTGTAGTTATTCGGAGCTTGACGAATCAGCGCCGGAGTATCCGTTCGTCCAAATCCGGCTGGGAAACTTGCTTGGGAAGTCGTGTAGCTATAGTTCGCGCGAATTCCCATACCGTTCAGGGCTCCCGGTAGGAAGCGCAGCGGCTGCGCCCAGCTGAGTTCGAGACCAGCAACGTGAGCGTGCGGTCCGTTTACAGGTTGCGTCTGCTCGCTGCCCGCGTAGGGAGCTAGGGCTCGCGTGCTGGTGACGACGTAGATGGGGTCGCTGAGGTACTTGTAGAAGAAGCCTCCCTGCAGGATACCGACTGGCTTCAAATACCGCTCGATGAGCACATCGAAATTCTGCGAACTCGTTGGCTTCAGGTTTGGATTACCAGCCGAGACCGGCGGAACCGACGTCGGATCGTAATAAACAGAAGGCGCAAGATCGCCGAAGTTCGGCCGCGCTATGCCCATCGCATAGGCCAACCGCAGAATCGTGTCATCGTTGACCCGGTACGCGAGATTCGTGCTGGGGAAGAAATTGGTATAGGAGTTGTTCGCCGGAAACGGACTGGACGACGCAAACTTGCCATTGCTATCGAGGTTGACGATGTTGCCCAGTAGCGAATCCTGCGTGGATTCGATTCGCAGTCCTGCCTGCCAGCGGAACTTGCCCAGCGTGACTGTGTTCATCGCATATCCGGCGTAGATGCGTTCACTTATATCGAAATCATTCGAGAGGTTTGCTGCTACATTCGGACCACCCGTGAATGCCCCCGGATTCGCGTTGTAGTACGCCAGAATCGAGTTGTAATTCGTAACCGGACCGTAATTGAAGTTCCCGAAGTAATAATTGTTGTTCTTGAACGGATACAGAAACGAGTTCATTAGCAGGGTGCCATTCGGAGAAAACTTCGAGTCGTTGTAGCTGCTCGTCTTTCGCGCATCGCCGATCTTCAGGCCCATTTCAAAGGTACTGAAATGAGAGCCCAGCGAATACTGCTTTGCGATCGATGCCGAACCAACCACGTCGCGCTCGAAGGTGCTCTCGTTCCGCAAACCCAGAGAACTCAAGGTGTACGTTGTGGGATCGTTAATATTTACTCCATTCAGAACCGGGAATTTCGGAACAAACGGATCCGTTACGTCGACTCCAAAAGCGATTCCGGTCGGGCCGTCAAAAGCCGCAGTGGGATAACCGCCCGTATAACGCGCCTGCGATAATCCGACGTCATAGTTGAGCAGATACGTACCAAGCACCTGGTGCGCGCCCGCATTCACGCTGAAAATCTGTTGCTGCGGCTGCCGATAGACATTGCTGAAGGCCATCTGTCCCGTAGCGTCCGTAGTTGTGGGTGAAAGAAAATTTCCGACGGTAGGCTGATAGATCCAGTCCTGGCCGTAGTCATTAAATCGCGAGAACAACCCTCGAAGATACGCGGAAGACATTTCGCCCAGCTTGTAATCGACGCCACCGCCAAAACCGTAGCGAGTGCGATCGTACAGGTACTGACGAATATCTTCGCTGTTCGCGCCCAGGTAAGTCGTTCCATCAGCGACCGGGCTGGCCGCTTGAGCAGGCTCCAAATCCTCGATGGCACGCTGGTTCCAGTCGTAACTGCCACCGAACATCACGCCGAATTTTTTCGATTGTCCAAACCGCTTTCCGATCGTTCCAGTGAATTGGTCATTGAAACGGCCGTTCGAGATCGGCGTATACCCACCGAGCCCAACTAGATTGATGTACGGAACATCCCCAGCCGTCTTGGTCACCAGGTTTACCGATCCGCCGATCGCGCCAGCATCCTGATTTGCGGACAAAGTCTTGCTTAATTCGACGGAATCGATCAGGTCGGCCGGAATCACATCCAGCTTCACATTTCGCACGCTCTCCGGCGAGGCCAGGTGCAGGCCATCGACGGTCACGTTCGTGAGGCGAGGTTCAGTCCCGCGAATTTGAATGTACTTGCCTTCGCCTTCGTCGCGCTCGAGCGAGACGCTCGGCAGACGCCCGATCGCGTCCGCGACGTTTGTATTCGGAAGACTGGTGATCACCTCGGAGGGCAGCACCTGCAGGATGTTGTCAGCGGTTCGCTCACGGTTGAGAGCTTCAACTTCTCCGAACTGGCGGCCGGCGCTGACGGTCACCTGCTCGGCGCGTTTCGCGACTTGCAGGACCGCTTCGACATTCGCCACGGCTCCAGCTTCAACGGATATTTCCTTTGAGAACGAATCAAAGCCCAGGTACGACACAGTAACGGTGTATTTGCCGGCGCTGAGACCGGAGATCGTGAATTGCCCTTTCCCGTCAGAAACGGCTGACTGGCCGGTTGGCGCGATGTCGACGCGAGCTCCTTGCAGCAAGGCCTGACTTGCATCCATGACACGCCCAGCCACAAGACCCTTACGTTCCTGGGCTGATACGGCGCTGATTAAGCTGAGTAAGAAGAGAATGAACAGAGCAAGACAACGGTTTCGATTGCACAACATACAAACGCTCCTCTGGCGGTTGGTGGAGTCCCAGCGTTCAGGCCTACAGCTGCGGATTTTCGCCGGGTACTTACGACCGAGTGGAACAGCCCGATGTGAATACAACCTGAAGAAAGTTTTTAAGTTCGGTTACAAATGTGAAGGGGATGTGAACTTGTTAATGACAGATGAATTTCCTGCACCACAAACCTGCCGTCGATTGGTTCGTGAAACGTGACACGTGAGACGTGAAACGCGAAACGAATTATCGCGCTGCGATCAATGGCACGGCGATCAAGGCAGCCGCCATCCCGGTCGTCTGCAGCGTAGAGATGCGTTCCTTCAGTACGAAGCGCGCCAGCAAAACTGTCGTAGCGGGATATAAAGACGACAACACCGCTGCCACGTCAAGTCGTCCACGACGCGTCGCCGCAACGAAGAGAGCATTACCTACAGAATCGAGCAGACCCGCAATGATGATGAACTTCAACAAATTTCTCGGCGGAGCCCACGGCCTGCGCGCAGTCGCACAGATCAGAAGCATGGTTGTCATCGAGGCGGCGCGTGCGATTACCAGCGGCCAGAACACCGATTCCACTGCCGCCTGTTTACTCAATAGGAGGAACGCACTGAAGCCGATCCCTGCGAGTACGGCGCTCCCCAATCCCTGCGGCCTGCCAATCCCACCTGAAGGCATCGCGATGAGCCAAATGCTCACCAGCGCAATCGCGAATCCCGCGAATTGAATCCAACTTGGCCAACCTTCGCTACGAAAGCTGTACGCCACCGGCAATGCCGCCGTCAGTACCGCGGCAACCGGCGCATTGATTCCCATCTTCCCAACGGACAACGAACGATAGAGCGCGGCCAATCCCAAGCCGCCGGCCACGCCTGCCGCCGCGCCGAACGCCAGAGCCCGATGGGAAGGAATCGCCTCGCCCGCAATCAGCGCCGCCGCCAGCATGCAGACCAATCCCACTCCGTGCGCTACTACGACCACACCAAATGGATTCGCACCCTTGGTCCCAATGCCGCCATTGAAATCAGCAGCGCCCCAGCACGCAGCTGCGGCCAGACTCAGCCCAGCCCCAGCGAGTTCTCCCGCCATTCATTGCCCCCGAGCGGCAGTATAGCGGACCGGCGATAGCTGTTTGTGAACTCGCTCGCCGTTCATGTTCTGTCCATGCATGTCCTATGGCGGGAAGCGTACTATCTCTTTGCGATGATCTTCACCCTGATCTTCATCGGCGCGGCGATTCTCGCGGGCGGCATCGCCTCCGTCGCGGGATTCGGAATCGGAAGCATTCTCACTCCGACCTTGGCGGCGAAGTTAGGGACGAAACTTGCCGTTGCCGCCGTATCGATCCCGCACCTGGCCGGAACCGCGTTTCGCTTCGCTCTGATTCGCGAGCGCGTGAACAGACGAGTATTGCTTGGATTCGGAATCGCCAGTGCTGTCGGCGGTCTCGCGGGAGCGTTGCTGCATACGCGCTTCTCCAGCGTTGTGCTCAGTTATGTGCTCGGCGCATTGCTGGTTTTCGCCGGATTGACCGGCGTCACCGGCCTCGCGTCGCGCATGCGTTTCGGCGGAATCACCGCGTGGATTGCTGGCGCTGCGTCCGGAGTGTTCGGTGGACTCGTCGGCAACCAGGGTGGCATCCGCTCGGCTGCTCTACTCGGTTTCGACCTGGAAAAAGAGTCGTTCGTGGCGACTGCCACGGCAATCGCGCTCATGGTGGACGCCGCACGCATGCCGGTTTACTTCGTCACCGAAGCACATGACCTGGCAAGGGTCTGGCAATACCTGGTCCTCGGAACTGTGGGCGTGCTCGTGGGAACTATCGCAGGACAACGGCTGCTCCGCAAAATTCCGGAGAACGTGTTTCGCCGCATCGTTTCCCTCATCATTCTGGCGCTTGGAATTGCGCTGTCAATTCATCCGAACTTATAAACGCGCATCAATGGATTGAGACTGCCATGAGTGTTTCCCGCCGCAATTTTCTGAAAGCCGCCAGCGTGCTCGCCGGCACGGCAATGATGCCATCAGCGATCGCCCAGGATGCCGGTGCCGACCAATCGAACGCAGCGTTGAACGCCACCCAGGACCAAGGGAAAGCGGACTACACGATTCGAATCGCCGCCACACCGGTCGAAATCTCGCCGAAGAAGATCATCTCGGCTACGACGTACAACGGCCAATTCCCCGGACCGCTGCTTCGCTTCAAAGAAGGCGAGCGCGTCACTGTCGACATCATCAACGACACCGATACGCCCGAACAGTTGCACTGGCACGGACAATTCGTCCCGGTCGATGTGGATGGCGCCGCCGAAGAGGGCACGCCGTTCGTGCCTGCACATGGCAAGCGACGCATCTCCTTCGTGCCAAAGCCTTCCGGGCTTCGGTTTTACCACACGCACAACCGCGCTGGAGCCGATCTCGCGGCTGGCCAATACAGCGGCCAAGTCGGACCTGTGTACATCGAGCCCAAACGCGAACCGGGCAGGTATGACCGCGAGGTCTTCCTCGTCCTGAAAGAGTTCGAGCCGACGTTCAGCCGCGGCGGAGACATGGCAATCGACGCTCTCTCGCCTGCCACACGCGTGAAGTCGCTCGAGGAGCAGGGCGAGTCGGCAATGAAAGCATCTCTCGCGAAAGGCATGCCGAAGGGCTATGAAGTCGGCTATGACTCGTTCACCATCAATGGCCACATGCTCGGCCACGGAGAGCCCGTCCGCGTGAAACAGGGCGAACGCGTCCTGCTCCACGTCTTGAACGGGAGTGCCACCGAGATTCGCAGCCTCGCGCTTCCCGGTCACACGTTCCGAGTGGTGGCTCTCGACGGCAATCCCGTGCCGAATCCAATCAACGTTCCGGTTCTGTGGCTGGGCACGGCCGAGCGCGTGTCCGCGATCGTCGAGATGAATCATCCCGGCGTATGGATCATGGGCGACACGGGTGACGATGATCGCCATCACGGAATGGGCATTGTCGTCGAGTATGCCGGCCGGACCGGCAAGCCCGTGTGGGTTGCTCCGCCGAAGTTTCGCTGGAATTACACGCACTTTGCCAAGCCCGGCGCTACCGCGTCCTCGCCCGATGAAACCTTCGAGATGACGTTTGTGAAAGACAACGCCGCTCTCGACGGATTCAACAAGTGGACGATCAACGGCGTTGCCTACCCGATGACCAGCATGATGGCACCTGCGTCATTCCACCTGAAGCAGGGTCAGCGCTATCGTCTGCACATGCGTAATGCCAGTGATGACATCCACCCGATCCACTTGCACCGGCACAGCTTCGAACTGACTAACATCGCCGGAATCCCTACTGCAGGCGTCATGAAGGACGTCGTCATGCTCGGCGGTTACCAGGAGATCGCCGTCGACTTCGTTGCCAATAATCCCGGCATGACGTTGTTCCACTGCCATCAGCAGTTGCATATGGACTTCGGATTCATGACACTATTCGACTATGTCGGTTAAACGACTTGTCATCGCAATCCTGCTGATTGGCTGTCTCTGTGCTCAGGCCGAACGTCCGGAGCGCAAGGTCGAACACAACGTAATCGTCTCGCAGCGCGATCCAATGGTACGAATCGAGCTGCCGAAGTCAGTTCGATACCTTGGCGCTGACCGCTGGGTGCTCTATGGCATCGCCGACTGCGAATTGCACGGCTTTGTCGAGGCTGATAGACAAAAGCAAGTCCAGCAGCTCTATTGGGTGCAGTTCGAAGGCTATCTGCCAAGTAAGCCAGACCTGCACCACCAGTATGATTCTCCGACCCACACCACGATCGGCGGCTGGGATTTCTACGTCGACACCTGGGTCCGCGGTGCCGATGAAAAGTTCGACGCCGGTTCCGACCGCGAGCACATCGAGTCGATGATCCACGACAAGGGCTACAAAATGCCGCCCGGCATGATGTATGTCCGCCTGGTGCATCTGCTCGACGATCAAAAGCGCAAGGAGCTGATGATCATCTACGGCGAAGATCTCGCGCCGACTGGATACGCGGTCGCCGATCTCGAAAATGGCGGCAGAGCCTACGATCAATGGCCAACCGTACAGAAGACCTTGCTCGATCACGCCAAAGAGAGAATCAAGGTCGAGCCACCCCTGATACTTAAGTAACTTACTAAACCTTTGCAGCATACCCTAGACTTTTGGAGGCACCGGAGTACCCACAATCATGAAATTAGCTGCAATCGTTAGCGCATCAGTTTTAGGACTGCTTCTAGGAACAAGCGCTCCTGCGTACGCACAGCACGGGCACGATGACGAGAATCACGGGCGCGGAGACGAACACCGCGGCGGCCCCGAGTATCACCAGAGGAACGACGCGCACGATGATCACGGTCACCAGGCTGCGCCGCAGCATGGCGACTATCACCAGGCGAATCGGTCCGAACCTCGGCATGACGTGCGTCCTCCCGAGCACCAGCAACAGGCGTACAGGCCAGAAGTTCACCAGCCCCATTACCGGCCAGCTGACGAACACGTGCGCGAATACCGGCATGACCCACCGCATGGGCCAACGCGCGACGTTTGGACGCGTGACCGCGCACAACACTGGGAACACGAACACCGCTCATGGCATGAACGCGGCGGCTATGTTGGCTACCGGATTCCTCCAGACCGCTTCCGCGAGCACTTCGGACGTGGGCACTGGTTCCGCGTTTACGGCGCTCCCATGGTCGTCGTCGATGGACGCCCGCGATTCCAATACAGCGGTTTCTGGTTCTCGATTGTTGATCCCTACCCGGAAACCTGGGCGGCCAACTGGTATCAGACTGACGACGTTTACGTCGATTACGTGAATGACGGCTACTACCTTTGCAACCGTAGCCATCCCGGCGTTCATATCGCAGTCAACGTGTCATTCTGATCGAGTAGCTTTCGCAGCAGACGTCACGAAGTGAAACAGGGCTGGCCCGAGTGGCCGGCCCTGTTTGTGTCTTGACCGATATTGCCGATCCGGTGTCGCACTAGAATTGACGAATGCCGAAGCCGCGCCGCAAAACGCCACCGCTCTCGCCTGACGATCCGTTCGCGATCAAACGACGCAAACCAGTTCCGCACGAATTCGTTCTCGACGCCATCGCTGAACTCTCGCCGATCACGCGCCCGATGTTCGGTTGCACTGCAATTTACGTCGGCGAAAAAATTGTTCTCATCCTGCGCGAGAAGTCTACTTACACCGCCGACAATGGCGTCTGGCTCGCGACCACGCACGACCATCACGAGAGCCTGCGTCAAGAGTTTCCCAACATGCGATCCATTCAACTGCTCGGGAAGAAAATTACCGGGTGGCAGGTGCTGCCATCGGACTCGCCCGATTTCGAGCAGGCTGCGATGCGTGCTTGCGAACTCGTACTCGCCGGTGATCCCCGCATCGGTAAGGTTCCGAAATCGCGGCGGGCACGGAAATCCACACCGCATCGGCGCAACTCCTGACAGCTTTCTAGCTGCTCACGATTGTTTTACACGGACTTTACATCCATTTTACCCAGCCATCTTCATCCAGCGGGTCTAATCGGTAGAACACAAACCCGCTGCAAAGAGGATGAAATGCTGAAGAAGATTTTGTTGTTCATGATCGTCGGAGCCCTCGGGCTGGTTGGTTACTCCAGATATTCTGGAACACCAACTGAAACGCAGCGAGCCGGCTATGTTGCTAACCCTGTGCTTCACCCTGCCGCATGGACAGAGCAAGAGCCTCAGGCGCAGCTTGTGTCGGAAAACACCTATAACAACGGCGACGGCGCCTATCGCGACGGTTTGTATCTGGGGAAACTCGATGCCGAACATAACCGTACCTACCATGTAGCCACCGGCCGCTGGGCAACAGCAAAAGATCGCCAGGAGTTTCTGAATGGTTACAACCGCTCCTTCTCAGATGCCTCGCTCAGAATCGCACAGAAAACGAACGCGTCGTCCCTGGTGGACTGACGCACTCACGTTCATACAAGTGGCCGCCTCGAGTTTGTCCTTCCTTCGCCCTTATACCTCGAGGCGGCAGCTATAATTTCCGGTGCCCGTGGTGAAGTCTAGTGCGCTCGCCTGGCGCGAACGCGATATGAAATCTTCTGTACGAGAAAGCCTGCTGACGTGGCCGTTAGTTGCCGCTCTGGCAGGCATATTAATTATTCTCGCGGTTCTGCAGTATCGCTGGAGTCGCCAGGCCAGTGATGCCGCAGAAACGCGCATGCACGCCAACCTGCAAAATTCACTCATGAATTTGCGCCAGGCTCTGTCTCGCGAGTTGGCGCGGGCGTGTCTTGAAATCATGGGCAGCCCCGGCGATTCACTCAGCGGCAAGGACCTGGCGCGACGCTTGAACCGCTGGGAGAGCACTTCGTTCCCGGGTCTGGTGAAGAATGTCTATATATGGCAATTCTTCGAAGAAGATGACGAGCGGTTGCTCGTCCTGCAGCCCAATCAAGCGCGGCTGAACCCGCAACCCTGGCCACCGGAGCTTCGCCGCCTTCATAGTGTATTGCTGGCCGCTCTCAACCAGGGTTCTCCAATATTCGCTGGAGCACAAGATTCCGGAGCGAATACTGTAAGAGGCGCTTCACCAAATCCGTACATCATTGCCGGTATCGATCAAGGTATTCCCATACTGGTGGTTCCCGCCGTTCCGCGGTCGGGAACGAAGTGGCTGCTCATTGAACTTGATCCCGCAATTCTTTGGAGTCGACTCTTCCCGGATCTGGCCTCGGAGTTTTTTGGCGATGGCAGTTCGTCCGAATACGCAGTTGCGGTTGAAACAGCAGGAACTGACTCCCGCAAGCTCCTTTTTTCATCCGATGCTCAGTTCGGGCATGACAATGACGGTCCCTTCGACGAAAGCCTGAACCTGTTCGGTCCGCCCAACTTCAACCGTAATCCGCGTCGGATGCCTTCCGATATGGGACACCCGCCTCCCGGATTTCGTCCAGGGCCATCTGCTTCGCCCGGTGCTCCACCGAACTCTCCGGATGCTGCTTTCTTTGGGCCGATCCGCTTCGATCCGATTTATGCAGGAACCAACGACTCCGATTGGCGGATCTTCGCCAAGCATCGCCAGGGTTCGGTTGCCGCTGCCGTCGATCATCTCCGCACACGGAACCTCGCCATCAGCTTCGGAGTTCTGCTGGTGCTGGCCATGTCCATGGCGGTTATTCTTCTCAGCACCTATCGAGCGCACCGTTTGGCCAGGCTGCAAATCGAGTTCGTCGCCGGAGTGTCGCACGAGTTACGCACTCCGGTAGCTGCGATTCTGTCGCTTTCCGATAATATTGCGAGCGGAGTGTCCAGCAGTCCGGCGACAATCGCGCGGCATGGGACTGCAATCCGCACCCAGGCAAGGCAACTGAATCACCTGATCGAACAGGTCCTGCGTTTCTCTTCACTGAAGAACCTGACATTACAGCTGCAGCCAGTGAGCGTTGCGGCGGTCGTTGAGAACGTGTTACAGAACGCTGCTGAGCAGATCGCAGCCGCCTCGGTCCGTGTTGAGCGTGACATCCCCGGCGATCTTCTTGACCCGCAGGCGGATCCCTTTATCCTCTCGCAATGTTTGCAGAACCTCATCTCCAATGCGGTAAAGTATGGTGGCGACGCGAAATGGGTGGGGATCCGCGCCTGCTCCGTTCCGGTCCAAAACGGTTCTTCTGAGGTAAGAATTACGGTGGAAGACAAAGGCATTGGCATCAGCCGCGAAGACATGAAACAGGTCTTTCAACCGTTCTACCGCAGTGCAAGCGTTTCTGAGTCGAGTATCCATGGCACCGGGCTTGGCTTGGCTCTTGCCACAAGATATGCGGAGTCGATGGGAGGCTCTCTCACGGTGAAGTCCGAGCTCGGAGTCGGCACCTCTTTTACCGTCCATCTGCCCGCGGCAGGACCGGGGCTCACCACAACATGAGAACTGATGAGCGCTCGAATTCTAATTGTGGAAGATGAACCGGCCTTGTGCACCGCGCTCGCCGAACGACTTCAAAGCGAGGAGTACGAGGTCGCCTGCGCCTTCGACGGCGAAGACGGTTTCCGCAAGGCCCTGAGCGAAAACTACGACTTGATGATCCTCGACCTGATGTTGCCGCGTAAGAAGGGCTTTGACGTGTGCCGCGATATCCGCAAGGCCGGCCTCGCTCTGCCAATCATCATGCTCACGGCCAGGACCGACACCGCGGACAAAGTCGTCGGTCTCAAGATCGGCGCCGACGACTACGTGACCAAGCCATTCGAAATGATTGAACTCTTGGCTCGCGTCGAAGCCCACCTCCGCAAGCCGCGAAGGAAATGGCTCGATGAAGATGCGGTCCGCGAATTCGGCGACCTGCGCGTAGATCTGCGCGGCACGTCAGTGAGTAAGTCCGGCAAAGCCGTGCCCCTCTCCGCGCGTGAATTCCAATTGCTCGAATATTTCTTGCAGCATCCGGGCGAGACGCTCTCGCGCGAAGCCCTGCTGACCAACGTCTGGGGATATGGTTCCGACACTTTCACCCGTACGGTCGATGTGCACGTTGCCAGTCTGCGTCAGAAACTCGAGAACGATCCAAAAAACCCGGCATGGTTTGTCACCGTATTGGGCCGCGGCTATAAGTTCACTCCGTAGCGCCAGGTTCCGAAGTCGCGACGGGCGCGGAAATCCAAACCGAGCCGTCGAGGATCTTGAGAAGTTACCCCTCTGACTACTGACTCCTGGCTACTGCCTTCTGCCTTCCGACCACTGGCTACTCCTTTTCTACTATTCCCGCTTCATTCCCGTTGGTTGTAAAGTCCTCAGCACTCCATCCACCGAGTTCGTGGGGAACTCGATCCGAGGTTCGCATGTCCGAGCAAGCTTCTGCGCTACCCCTGAGTCTGGGCGTCGGTTCATCAACGGCCACGCGCCGCCGCACCATCGCTATTCTTCTGATGGTTCTGATCGCCACCATTTTCTGGGTCGATTCGCGCTATCCGGCGCTGATGAAGCGCTACCACGCCGGAACGCAAGTGAAGGCCGCGGGCGCACTGACCTTCGGCAGCGTGTATCAGGTGGATCGCAGCATGCCGCTCACCACGCGTGTGTGGCGCACGACCATTAATTGGCTCGATGCCAATCGCGTGGGCATGACATTTTCGTTTCTGTTCGGACCCGCCGCGCTTACGTTCCTGGTCACGCTGCCGCGGCGGCGCACCAGATCGCGCTGGCTGAATACGGTCTATGGCGCGGTCGCCGGCGTGCCGCTCGGTGTGTGCACGAATTGTGTTGCGCCGATTGCACGCGGCCTGGTCGCCTCGGGCATGAGCACCGAGTCGGTACTCGCCACAATGTTCGCGTCGCCTGCATTGAACGTGGTTGTTCTGGCGATGACGTTCGCGCTATTCCCTGCCTCCGTTGCCGTCCTGAAACTCGCGACGGTTTTCTTCCTGATCTTCGTGTTTGCACCGGCCGCCGCAGCCCGTCAGAAGACCGAAGCTGCGACGCTTGCCTGTCCCATCGAAATTCCGGTGGAGGAAACGTGGACGCAAGCCCTGGTCGGAACCGCTCAGACGTACGCACGGAGCTTCTGGTACGTGGCAAAAATCGCGCTGCCGCTGATGTTGCTGGCGGCGGTTCTCGGCGCAGTCGTGGTCGAGGTGATTCCACCACAGGCGCTCATCGCGCCGGTAACCGTGCTTGGCGTTGTGCTGGTTGCACTGGTCGCCGCGTTTCTGCCAGTGCCGATGGCGTTCGACGTTGCGATCGCCTATATCGCCATGACACGCGGCGTCCCCCTGCCATACGTCGTCACGATCCTATGCACGCTGGGCATCATCAGCGTCTATTCGCTCTCAATTGTGGGCAAGTCGATTTCGTGGAGGGTGGCCGCGGCTGCGTATGGGACCGTGGTCGCTATGGGAACGCTTTCTGGACTCGCTGCGCGTGCCATTGCGTGAGCGCCGGGACTGAGAGAGGCTGATTTTTGGGAGGGCCCCCTCCCCCTCCGCGCTCGTAAGTTCCCGGGTATCAGTTGTTTGGCGCGCAGGTTCTGCCAGTTCCGGCAAAACAAACGATTTAGCAGTCAAAATATTGAAAACAAAGATGCAGAACACGCTTTCGGCTCGCGGGCCTCAGCCGTCCGCCTAACTCTCCGCCTACCTCAATGATGGCCCGCCGTAATTGTGCTGCTATTTCCATTCTGACAAATTGAAGGGGAGCAACTGGACACTTTCCCAAAGCTTATTTCTGCAATGAAGTGAGGTGGTTGCGGAGATTTCAGCGAAATCAGGGGCTTGACAACAATTTGGCTGGGAGACGAGCGGAGCGATAGTCTAGATCTGAGTTTGGAACCCCTACGTGAACGGCGTACGCATCGACAAATGGCTCTGGGCTGCTCGCTTCTTCAAGACGCGAGCTTTGGCGGCACGAGCCTGCGAACTCGGACGGATCGAATTCAATAAGCAACCGGTGAAACCTGCGCGCGAGGTACGGGTGGGGGATTTGTTACAGATCCGTACGGAAGCCGGCGATTACCAGGTTGAAGTATTGGTACTGAGTGAAGTCCGCGGGCCTGCTGCGGTGGCGAAGACGCTCTACCGCGAAAGCGACGCTAGCCGCGAGGCGCGGGTGAAGGCTGCCGAAGAGCGGAAAGCTTTGAGGAATTTCACTCCCGCGCCGGAAGGC
This sequence comes from uncultured Terriglobales bacterium, assembly GCA_964490255.1. GTDB lineage: Bacteria > Acidobacteriota > Terriglobia > Terriglobales > Acidobacteriaceae > JAJPJE01. The sequence goes on from CAZBCQ010000068.1 coordinate 19,980, forward strand.
AGGCCGTCGAAGAGAGACCGGCGGAGAATTATACGGTTCAGGGAGGAGCGGCAGGGATAGAGTGATGCCCGGCTAGAGTGCGCGAATGCCGCTGTTCAGACGTGAGGCGCGATAGGGCTCCCTCGACTCGGGCTTCGCCCTCGCTCGGGAGGACAGGCGTGAAGAGTTGTTCTTCTCTCGTTCACTCTGCCAGCGAGAACGACATCTTCACGCCCGCAACTTCGAGCGTGTCGCCGTCCTTGATCGACTGTTGTGCGGTGACGTCTTCGCCATTGACTTTCAGTTTCACGTCTTTTTCTGAGGGCGCGACGAAATACTTGCCTTCGCGATGATTGATAACCGCCGCGACCTTCGGCGCGAACCAGCCCTTCAACCGGATCGATGCCATCTCGGATTTGCCGATCACGTTCATGTCGTCGCTGAGCATGTAGTGATCCTGATCGGTTTTGCCTTCAACCACGGTGAGCACGCCCACAGGAGCGCGCATCGGGCTTGGAGAGTCGTGGCCGTCAGCGCGTTCAATGCGCTGCGCCAGGCGTTCCTTCCCTTCCTTGGTGCCGAGCATCACGGTTTCCTGGATCTTGGGCGCGTCCGTGTGCGCGACGATGGCTTGTTCCGCGGGCGGTCTGGGCATGTTGCGGCGGACTTCGTCTTCAAAACCGAGGCTGTGCTTGCCAACCAGCACCACGTCGCCGTGATAGAGCGTGGCTTTGGGCACGCGTTTGCCATGGAGCCAGGTGCCGTTGAGGCTGTTGTTATCTTCGACGACGAAGTGGTCGGTTTCCC
>CAZBCQ010000069.1:0-3772 GCA_964490255.1 uncultured Terriglobales bacterium
GGCGCGAATGTCTACATGGCGGATTTCGAGGATTCGAATACGCCGACGTGGAGCAACTGCCTGGAAGGTCAGCAGAACCTGCGCGACGCGGTGGCCGGAACCATTCAATACGTCTCTCCGGAAGGAAAGGAGTACCGGGTCAAGCCGAACCCCGCGGTGCTTTTCGTGCGCCCACGCGGCTGGCATTTGCACGAAAAGCATTTCACGGTTGACGGCGCGCCGATATCAGCTTCGTTGTTCGACTTCGGTTTGTTTTTCTTCCATAACGCAACTGCACTGGTGAAAAAAGGAACCGGGCCGTATTTCTATCTACCGAAGATGGAAGCCCATCCGGAGGCGCGGCTGTGGAACGACGTATTCGCCTTTGCGCAGGAGTATGTTGGCCTGCCGAAAGGAACAATTCGCGCAACGGTGCTGATTGAGACCATCACGGCGGCGTTCGAGATGGACGAGATCCTTTACGAACTGCGCGACCATTCCGCCGGCCTCAATTGCGGGCGTTGGGACTACATCTTCAGTTTCATTAAGAAATTCCGCAACCATGCGGATCACGTGCTTCCGGACCGCAGCGTGGTCACGATGGAACAGCCGTTCCTGAGATCGTACGTCGAACTCCTGATTCACATCTGTCATCGGCGTGGCATTCACGCCATGGGCGGCATGGCCGCGCAGATCCCCATCCGCAACAATCCTGAGGCGAACGAGGCGGCGATGGAGCGCGTTCGTCAGGACAAACTTCGCGAAGTCCGCGCGGGACACGACGGAACGTGGGTCGCACATCCTGGACTGGTTCCGGTCGCGCGCGAGATTTTCGACGAGTACATGAAGACGCCCAATCAGATTCAGACGCCGAAAGAAGCGCGTTCACGACTCACCGCGGCAAATCTGCTGGAAGTGCCGCACGGCGCGATCACCGAGAAAGGCTTGCGCCGCAACATCGATGTTGCTCTGCAATATCTGCAATCGTGGCTGGGCGGATTGGGCTGCGTCCCGATTTACGATCTGATGGAGGACGCGGCTACGGCGGAAATCTGTCGCGCGCAAACGTGGCAGTGGCTGCGCTATGGCGCTCATTTCGATGACGGTCGCCCGATCACGACCGATCTGTTTGAGCGACTCCTGAACGAAGTGGTGGCGGACGTGAGCAGGCGAACCACTGGAGGCGGCGCGACTCCACCCAACCTGCAGAAAGCCGCTGACTTGTTGCGGCAAATGTCGGAAGGCGAGTTTGAAGAATTTCTCACCTCCGTAGCGTATGAGTATCTCCCTTGAGTTGTTCCCGGACGGATCGTCAGCTCGGTAACCCGAGTTTCACCACGGACCCGAGCTGACGAACTCGTAATTCAGCTCAAAGCGCACTTCATTCCTTCCAGTCTCAAACAACATACCTCACCCTGATCTCATCCGTATCTACAGGAAGAACAGAATGAACGTCAGAACTGTGTATGCACTCCTCTTTTCAGTATCACTTACGTGGTCGCTCGGCTCGGCCGCTGCACAACTCGCGCCGTCCTCACAGGCCGCAGCGCACATGGTGGTGACGGCCGTCGCATCGAAGGGATCCAGCGTCCCCGCAATCTCTCGCGACGATGTGATCGTCCGCGAAGGTCGCGATCGAGACAACGTGTTGGACTGGATCCCAGCAACGGGCGATCACGCTGGCCTTGAATTCTTTATCATGATCGATGATTCGGTGGGGGAGAGTGTAGGGAGTCAACTCAACGATTTGCGCCACTTCATTGTCGGCCAATCCGCCACTACCAAGGTCGGCGTCGCGTACATGCAGAACGGAACCGCGCAGGTTCTGCAGGAGCCGACCGCCGATCATCAACAAGCAGCCAAGTCCCTGCGACTGCCGACGGGAACACCGGGAGTGAACGCCAGCCCTTACTTCTCGCTTTCGGATCTGATCAAGAAGTGGCCGGGGTCAACGAACCGCCGTGAGGTGCTGATCGTCACTAGCGGTGTTGACGCCTATTGGAGCGGCGGCGGGATGGACGATCCCTATGTTGACAGCGCGGTCGACGACGCGCAGCGCGCGGGCATCATCGTGTTTTCGATTTACTCGCCCGGAGCCGGCCACTTCAACCAAAGTTACTACCGCAGTTGGTACGGCCAAATGTTTCTCTCACAGGTTTCGGACAGGAGCGGCGGCGAATCCTACTACACCAACTTCTCGGGTCCGCCGGTATCGTTCGCGCCATTTCTGAATCAGATCGATCAGCGATTGGCACATCAATACTGGCTGGCGTTCGCGCCGAAGCCGCGAAAGAAGGCTGGGCTGCAACCGGTTAAGGTCCTGACGGAAGTTCCGAACGCAGAGCTTGTCAGCGCCGACCGAGCGCTTGTGCCAGCGTCGCCCGGCGCTCCCGAGTAGAAGTACTAGCTCCTCGCCCCAAAAGCGTCTACCTGCGACTACAGCGTGTCAGGGCTTCCACGATCATTATCATCGCCGTGGTCGCTAAGACATTGCGAATCAACAGCTCACCTCGTGGTGCGCTCCGTGCAACTTACACAGGCGCCCCAAGGAGGCGCCTATGACACCCGAAAAGAACCACACACAATCCACGAATCACAACCGCCGTATGCTCGTAATGCTCGGCACAATCGCCGCAATTGCTGCCGCGGTGGGATGCACCAGCAAACCCAAGCCGTCGATCACCTCGGAAAAGCCAATCGGAGCGATCGTGCGCCCGGCTGCATTGGAAACGGCCGCTGTGCCAATCGCGAAGCCGGACTCGACAGCAGTTGGCGAAAAGCCTTCCACACCGGTAAAGCTAACTTCGAAACCGATCACCTTCAAGAGCCGTGATTACGGAGTCTCGTTTGTTTATCCGTGGCAGTACACGTTCCTGAACGCGAAAACGGTGGCAAAGGGTGGCGAATCGCTGCGCCCGAAGCCGGATGGCAATGACAGCCAGTTCACGCTTGCGCGGATCGAAATCCCCAAGGGCTTCTATGCCGATACCGATCTGAAGAACGCGTACTTCATGCTCACCCTGAACCAGGAAATCGGTGAGCAAGACTGCGCGGCTTCGATCACTCCGGACAAGAATGGTGAGATCCAGAACGAGATGATCAATGGCGTGAACTTCCGCTGGAGTGAGATGGAGAGTGGAGGCCACGGCAGTGCCAACAAAGTGCGGAACTACGCCACGTTCGCCAATGACACCTGCTACGAGGTGGAGATGGCCGTGAAAACCCAGAGCGACGGCCTCGCGCGCGAAGTCGATCCCGATCAGGTGATGCGGCGACTGAGCGCTGTGCTGAAGACTGTGGAGATCAAATCTTCGCCGGAGTCGACTGCCACACCGCAGTTGAAGAGTTCCGCGGAACCCAAACCGCTGGACTCGCAGAATTGAAACGCGTCATCACTGGGCGCAGCCATCCGCAGGTTGCGCCCATTCATTTTCCGTGCCAGCGCGTCTTCCGAGCTGAATCCGTTACAATCTCCGTACGAGCTATTCTCGGCTCCTATCAAATTTCAACCAGTGGGGAATCTCTGCATGACCTTTGTGTCTTCGTTGCGACGTTGGACGTTGCCTGTTGCTCTTGTGGTGATCGCGCCTGCGATCCACGCTCAGACTTCGGCGCTCGAGCCGGATCTGCCTCCTAAGTTCGAAAGTCCAACCGCCGCCGACGACTACGTCAAGCGCGATGTGATGATTCCCATGCGCGACGGAGTGAAACTGCACACGGTCATCGTTATTCCAAAAGGGGCTAAGAACGCGCCCATGATCATGACCCGTACTCCCTACAATGCCTCGAAACG
>CAZBCQ010000069.1:3872-8372 GCA_964490255.1 uncultured Terriglobales bacterium
GGGCTAAGAACGCGCCCATGATCATGACCCGTACTCCCTACAATGCCTCGAAACGCGCTGAACGTTCACGCTCCGCGTATATGTTGGACATTCTCCCTCAAGGGGACGAGGTCTTCGTGCGGGATGGCTACATTCGCGTGTTTCAGGACATTCGCGGCAAATATGGATCGGAAGGCGAGTATTACATGACTCGCTTCCTGCGAGGTCCATTCAACACCAGCAACACGGACGAGTCCACGGATGCTTATGACACGATCGACTGGCTGGTGAAGAACGTTCCCGAGTCGAGCGGCAAAGTCGGCATGCTCGGCAGTTCGTATGAGGGTTTCACCGTGGTGGAGGCCCTGGTGAATCCGCATCCGGCGCTGAAGGTCGCCGCACCGATGAGTCCCATGGTGGATGGCTGGATGGGCGACGACTGGTTCCACTTCGGTGCATTCCGGCAGACTAACTTCGACTATTACACCGATCAAACGACAGTCCGTGGTGAAGGCCACCCGATTCCGCGCCAAGGGTACGACGATTACACCAACTACCTCCAAGCCGGTTCCGCCGGTGACTTCGCAAAAGCGGCGGGCCTCGACCAACTGCCCTGGTGGCGCAAAACAGCCGAACATCCGGCATACGACGCATTCTGGCAGGCGCAAGCTCTCGACAGAGTGATGGCCGCGCAGCCGCTGAAAGTTCCGACGATGTGGATTCAGGGACTCTGGGATCAGGAAGACATGTGGGGCGCGATTCACAGTTATCTGGCAGTAGAGCCGAAAGATACCGCCAACAACATGAACTACCTGGTGATGGGCCCATGGCGCCATAGCGGAGTGAATTACGACGGTTCCTCGCTTGGCCCGCTGAAATGGGATGGCGACACAGCGCTGCAATTCCGGCGTGACGTGCTGAAACCGTTCTTCGATCAGTACCTGAAAGATGGCGCGCCCAAGGCAGATACTCCGCCAGTGTTCATCTACAACACCGGCGAAAATCACTGGGACCGCCTGAAATCCTGGCCACTCGCGTGTCCCGACAACTGCGCCACGAAGTCGAAGCCGCTGTATCTCACCAACGGCTTCGGACTCTCGTTCACCGCGCCGTCGGAAAAGAAGTCTTCGCCGTCCGCTTACGACGAATACGTCTCCGATCCGATGAGGCCCGTACCCTACATCCCAAGACCGGTAGAGGCCGACAATCATGATGCCTGGAAAAAATGGCTGGTGGACGATCAGCGTTTCGTGGATGGCCGTACGGACGTTCTATCCTATGAGACGCCGGTGCTTACGGAGTCGGTGCGGATCAGCGGCGCGCCCGTCGTGAATCTGGTTGCTTCCACGAGTGGCACCGACAGCGACTGGGTGGTGAAGCTCATCGACGTCTATCCAGATCAGGTGCCGAGCCAGCAGGAGTTGGGCGGCTACCAGCTTCCTATCGCGATGGACATCTTCCGTGGGCGATATCGCGAGAGCTTCGAAACAGCTAAACCGATCGCTGCGAACCAACCCCTCACCTATAAATTCATTTTGCCGGCAGCGAATCACGTCTTCCTGCCCGGCCACAGAATCATGGTGCAGGTGCAATCGAGTTGGTTCCCGCTCTACGATCGGAACCCGCAGACTTTCGTTCCGAACATGTTCTTCGCAAAAACGGGTGACTACGTGAAAGCAACACAGCGGATCTACCACGCTAATGGTGAAGCGAGCTTCATCGATCTGCCGGTAGTCTCCGTCGAATAACAACTCTGCATTCCGAATCGCAGAGGTGACGATCATCCTGTCGCGCCTCTGCGTTTCGCAAGTAACATGGAAGAGGTAGAAGCAAAACACGGGTGGGACTGGAACGGCTGATCGTTTCGGTCCCATACCGGCTCTCTCAACTCTTCTGCCAGACGACCACAGCCGTACTCATGCGCGAATTCCTCAAACTCTTACACCGCAATCACAACTACCGCTATACCTGGATGGGACAGGTGGTGAGCGAGATCGGCGACAACTTCAACAACATCGCCGTTTTCGCTCTTGCCATGGCGCTGACGCATTCCGGCCTGGTAGTCACGGGCATCATGCTCGCTCGCGCAATTCCCGCGGTCACGATAGGACCGCTAGCTGGAGTGCTGCTCGATCGCTTCGACCGGCAACGCATTATGATTGCCAGCGACCTGGTGCGCGCCGTTGTGGCACTCGGTTTTCTCCTGGCGCTGACTCGCGAGCGTACCTGGTTGCTGTATCTCTTCAGCGCGCTACTAATGCTCGCCTCGCCATTTTTCACTGCGGGACGCTCGGCGATTTTGCCGACCATCACCAGCGACGCCGAGCTCCACACGGCAAATTCCCTGACGCAAACGACGCAATGGACCACCTTGACGGTCGGCACGTTCCTCGGCGCCACAATCATTGCCATCGGATACAAGTGGGCATTCTTCTTCAACGCGCTCTCCTTCGTGTTTTCAGCGTGGGCGATATGGAATCTCAAAGCTCCCAAGGGCAAAGGCTTTCGCGCCGAACGTAAGAGTCTGAATGAGACTGAAGTTGTCCGGCCCTGGCACGAGTATCGCGAAGGCCTGCGCTATATGCGCTCCGTTCCGCTGGTGCTAGGCATTGTGCTCCTGGCTGTGGGTTGGGCAACCGGAGGCGGAGCAGCTCAGATCCTCTTCACCCTCTTCGGGGAAGTCGTATTCAACGCCGGTGCGGCAGGAATCGGCATGATCTGGGGATGCGCCGGCCTTGGATTGCTGTTTGGCGGAATCCTGGGTAACTGGCTTGGCAAGCGTCTCTCGTACGAAGGCTACAAGCTCACGGTTTTCATCGACTACATCGTGCACGGAAGCGCGTACGTCCTGTTCAGCCGTATGCAACGGCTCGATCTCGCGCTGGTGTTCATCGGCCTTTCCAGAACTACGATGGCCGTGAACTCCGTGATGAACTATTCCTATTTACTACGCACGGTCGACAATCGATACCGCGGACGCGTTTTCGCCACCATGGAAGCGCTCACCTGGTCGATGATGATGGTATCGATGATGGGCGCCGGAATTGCATCGACACACTACAGCCCGCGGACCATCGGCACGGTTGCCGGACTACTAAGCTCGACAACGGCGATCTTCTGGGGTTGGGCAAACTGGACGGGACGCCTCCCGAAGCCTGACGCTCTCGGCGTTCCTGCCTACGAAGTCGAAGTGCATGGCGACCCGGTTGCATAGCCAAGCTCCCGGGAATGTTTGCCGTGATTGCGCTATCCTTCGGGCGTGATCGGGAATCAATGTAACCGGCACACATGCTGACCTGCGCACCGGAGGAATAAGAATGAAAGCCGCAGTTCTGATCTCGCCGCGGCCAGCCTCGCAATACCCTCTTGAAATCCGCGACGTCCCACAACCAGACGAGCAATCGGGCCAGGTTCTGTTGCGTGTGCGCGCCTGCGGCGTTTGCCGCACTGATCTGCATATCGTCGAAGGCGAGCTTCCGGTGCTCCACGAGCATGTCATTCCCGGCCACCAGATAGTCGGTGAGATCGTGAAGGGGGGAACCAAAGAGCTCCCGATCGGCGCACGCGTGGGCGTCTCCTGGATGGGCGGGGTCGACGGGACATGTTGGTACTGCCAACACGGACGCGAGAATTTGTGCGACCACCCCACATTCACCGGGTACACGGTCAATGGAGGTTATGCCGAATACGCGCTGGCCCGCTCCGACTTTGTCTTCCCTCTTCCCGAAGCTCTCAATGACCTGCATGCTGCCCCGCTCTTGTGTGCCGGCATCATCGGCTTCCGCAGTCTACGCGTGGCCGGCGTAGAACGCGGAGAGCGGGTAGGGCTGTTCGGATTCGGCGCGTCGGCACACCTCACCATTGCGGTGCTCCAAGCCTGGAAATGCGAGGTTTATGTTTCCACCCGTGGCGCATCCCACCAGAAGCTGGCCGCCGAACTGGGGGCTACCTGGGTCGGAAGCGAAAACGAAAAGCCGCCCGTCGAACTCGACCGTGCTGTCACGTTCGCTCCGAGTGGTGATGTCGTGGTCTCCGCGCTTAGCAGTCTCAGAAAAGGCGGCGTGGTAGCGATCAATGCGATTCACCTCGATCGTATGCCCGAGTTCGACTACGACCGGTTGCTTTGGGGAGAGCGCCAGCTCCGCAGCGTCGCCAACATGACTCGTTCAGACGCCAGGGACTTTCTGCAGATCGCCGCCGAGATCGGCCTTCACTCCAAAGTGACTTCATTTCCGCTCGATCAGGCGAATCAGGCTCTGATCGCCGTAAAAACCGACTCCGTAGATGGGGCCGCGGTCATTATTCCGTAACGGATCACAGTACGACCTGCTCGTAGCCATCATTCTGTCTGCAAACTGGGGGGGGTATGTATCTGTCTGCGACGTTTCCTGCCCTGCCGAATTGTGCCCAAGCTGCGTACCGAGTTTCTTGCCTGCTACTTTGCAATTCTCTTTTTATTATCGCGGACGAGCGTATCCTTAAGTTTTGGCCTTTACATAATGAACCTCCTCTGGTTGGGCC
>CAZBCQ010000069.1:8472-20743 GCA_964490255.1 uncultured Terriglobales bacterium
ACGAGCGTATCCTTAAGTTTTGGCCTTTACATAATGAACCTCCTCTGGTTGGGCCAACGCCCAAATGAACGTACACGATGAGCACCCCTCAACCGTTGTACGACTCCATGATTTGCCCATGGCGTGATGTGTCGTCACAACAGCACATTCGTCGGGCGCCGGGATACTCGGATAACGAGAGAAAACATTCCAGAAATGGCTTGTCTGGCATTTTGAGGTAAAGAGCGCCGAACAGCAAACATAACCGAACCCCGAAAGCGATGTCGGAGCAGGGCACGGATAATGAATCTGGCGGCACGAACTTCTTATTCGAATCCCGAAACGCGCCTGAAAGTCCTCAGAAGTGGTCGCAATCGGATATGGGAATTCGTCTGCGTTCTTGCAGCTTATTTACTGGCGGGCGAAATCGGTCTAGCTGTCCCGTTCACAAGCGGCAACATATCCCCTTTTTGGCCTCCGGCAGGCGTAGCGTTCGCTGCAATATTGCTTTTCGGCTATCGCATCTGGCCCGCGGTCGCGCTGGGGGCATTCACCGTAAACTTCTTCACGCGCATCCCTCATCTCGCGGCGGTTGGAATCGCCTTCGGTAACACCATTGGGCCGCTATTTGGCGCCCGGATGCTTAGGCACATTCTGACATTTCGGCTCTCCCTCAGTAGGCTTCGCCATGTACTTGGACTAAGTACCTGTGGCGCTCTCTTTGGTACCGCAATCAGCGCGACTGTCGGGGCAGGCGTTTTATTTCTTACTGATGTAAACGCCTGGTCAGGTTTTCGCTCCGCATGGTTGATGTGGTGGTTCGGCGATGCTATGGGCGTGTTGATTGTTACACCGGCTATACTCACCTTCCCTGAACTGCTCTCGATCAGAGGAAAGCGCCGGTTGATGGAATTGGCGTTCCTGTTACTCGGAGCTCTCGGCGCCGCGTCCATGATCTTTGATCCGCGGCTCGGATTGACCCGTCCCGAGGTGTTTGCTTTCGGTGTTTTTCCTTTCGTGCTGTGGGGAGCTATACGGTTCGCGGCACCGGGATCGGCAATCGTGAGCTTCTTGATTTGTACTGTCGCGGTGTGGGGAACAGCGCATGGGTTCGATCCCTTCATAAAGGGAAACTCACTACAGAACGCAATGCTGCTTCAGTCATTCCTCGTCGTGACTTCACTATCGGGGATGATATTGGCTGCCGCAATCGCGGAGAGAGCGCAACTCATACGTGAGCAGAGTCAACGCGAAGCTCTCGAGCGAAGCGAGAAGAATTATCGCGGCATCGTAGAAACGGCTTACGAGGGCATCTGGAAAGTGAATGCCGAGTTCGAAACCTCCTTTGTCAACGGCCGCATGGCTGAACTGCTCGGGTACACCGTTGAAGAAATGCTGGGTAAGCCGCTGTTCGATTTCTTATTCGAAAGTGACATCGAGCAGAAACGGTCAGACCTGCAGCGCCGCCGCCGGGGAATTAGCGAACAGCTTGAAACTCGATATCGCAAGAAGGATGGGTCAGCGCTATGGGCGCGCGTCGCGACATCGCCGATAACGGGCGAGGATGGAGGCTTCGAAGGTGCGCTGGCCATGATCAGCGACATAACGGAGAAGAAACGCATTGAAGCGGAGGAGTGCCGTTCGCGGCAAACAATCACTTTGCTTTCCCAAGTGGTGGAACAGACCGCCGACAGTGTCTTCATCACAGATCGACAGGGCACGATCGAGTATGTGAATCCAGGGTTCGAGGCCACTACGGGTTACAGCCGCGAGGAAGCGCTTGGCAGTACTCCCAGGATCTTAAGGTCCGCGCTGCATGATAAAGAGTTTTACAGCGGGCTATGGGAACAGATTCTCCAGGGCGAGTCCTTTCGGGGAACACTTGTGAACCGCAAAAAGACCGGCGAGCTGTACTGGACCGAGCAGACAATCACCCCGATCAAAGACACCGCAGGAACCATCACCCATTTTGTTTCCGTGCTCAAGGACGTCACCGAGCTACGTAAGAAGCACGAGCAGGAATTTCAGTTACGCCTGGCCCGTGAGGTGCAGCAGCGGTTCTACACCGGCGCCGCGATTAGTGCAGCCGGGTTCGATATTGCCTGCGCTGCCGAGCCCGAGGAAGAAACGGGCGGCGATTACTTGGACTTGTTCTCAATGCCGGACGGGCGTATCTGTATCGGTATTGGCGATGTCAGTGGACACGGTCTGGGTTCGGCACTTGTGATGGCGCTCACTCGCGCGTATGTGCGCTCATTCGCACAAGTCGAATCGGATCCCGCGACGATTCTGAGCAGCGCGAACCGTATGCTAATTGCTGATTTGGAGGACAACAGGTTCGTCACGTTATTGCTGGTTTGTTTGGATGGCTCGAATAGCTCCCTGTCCTATGCTAGCGCGGGACACATCCCAGGCTTCCTGATGAATGGGTCCGGCAGTATCGATTGCGCGCTCGAAAGCTCAGGGCCGCCATTGGGATTGTTTGATAATTCTCAGTATGTCACTTCTGTGATCCGCTTGACGCCGCAGCAAGTCGTGATCTTGATGACGGATGGTGTCTGTGAGACGACGACCGCAGAAGACGTGCAGTTCGGAAGTGACGGAGTTCTCGATTACGTGAGGGCCCACCGTCAGGATTCGGCTCGCGCAATGGCTGACGGAATATGTCGGGCTGCTCGAACCTTTGCAGGCGATAACCCGCAGCAAGACGATGTCACGGATGTCGTCGTAAAAGTTGCCTGATGGTTAGGGCGAGCGGAACGCGTTATTGAGGTCGCGTCAATCGGCTGCTCCCGAATGGCTATCGAAAGATATGTTGCTCTCCCGCCGAGCGCAGATTCAAATACATAGCTTCAAAATGAACGCAGGAGAACTGTAATGTTTGAAGGCCTTCTTCAGCCAATGCATTTATTGGTGATTCTCGTGATTGCGATGTTTGTGTTCGGCCCAAAGAAACTGCCTGAATTGGGTAAGGGACTTGGCGAAGGCATAAGGTCTTTCAGGGACAGTATGCGCGAGAATCCCAGCGGACCAAAGCAGGAATCGAATTCTGAGACCGCAGCAACTCGACCGGCATCCAACGGTTAGTAAGTAGTTGGTGATGAGAATCCCATGAGCGGCTACGTGCAGCTCGGCCCCTTAGGACGGAACCTCGCTGTACTGCTGTGCATGATCGTCCTTAGCTTAAGCGCGCGCGCTGGTGCGGAGCGCCCGGACCTTTCTCAGTATCACGTTGCTACTGTCGTTAGCGTCAGAGAACTCCGCAACAGTTTCCCCATTGCGCGCTGGTCCGGAGTCCACGATTTCACTCTGCACTTTTCAGTGCAAGATTCCAACCATGTCAATTGTTACGAATTCCGCAGCGTCATTCTGGAAGACGTAAAGGACTTGAAGTCGAGCAGCGGTCATCAGATAAAAATTGTCCAGCACGGAAACAGGTTAAACGCCATATTAGAGGATGGCCGTGCCATCAAAGCGGATCTCACCAAACCAGACCAGTGTCCGCTTTAAGCAGCTAATTCTGATCATATCTGATCGCGATATTGCTCCAGGGCGATACGGACCAGCTGGCTTCTTGTCCTCACGCCAGTTTTCGCAAACAACTGCTGGAGCGCCGCCTTCACTGAGCTTTCGGAGATATTCAGGCGATCTGCGATCTCCTTATTTGCAAGTCCTTCGAAAACGAACGACAAAACCTGGCGCTCTCTGTCGGTAAATTTGCGGTTGTGCACCTCGGCATTGCGCGCGCTGTCAAATGCCCTCTGGACGAAGTCCTGTTCGAACCACACATTGCCGGCAGCAACCTCGTGAATGCTTTGAATCAGAAGCGCGGGAGGATTGTGTTTCATGAACACTCCCGCTACACCCGCCTTCAGGAGTTCGGCTGCTTCCGCGTAGCTGACCCCGCCAGTTACCAGAAGAACTTTGCCTTGGAATCCTGCGGCGCGCGCACGATCCATGAACTGCTTGCCATTTTCTTCGCCAAGGTCCCAATCTAGTAGAACAACATCGACCTTCTGCTTCGCCAGAACTTCAAGCGCATCCCCAATCGAACCGACCTGGCCCACAACGTCGAATTCTTTCTCCGCCTGCAGCAGGCGCACAGCACCTTCTCGGAACAGGGTGTGATCATCAATCAGCAGAAGCCGTGTGTTCACCGGAGATGCTCCGCTCCTGTTCCGAATTTTCGTCATCATCAGGCACTCGCGCCAGGGTTAACGCGAAGCAGCAACCGTGCTCTCGTGGCTCGTATGAAATCTCGCCCTTATAGCTTCTCAGGATTGCACGGGATACGTATAGTCCCAGGCCGGTCGCCTTTGCACCTCGCTGGAATGGCCGAAACAGATTTTCAGGAGAGCAAATCCCTATTCCGGAATCCTCAAACCGAATGATCACCTTATTGGATTCGACCTCACTGCTGACAGTCAGCTCTCGTTTTTCCACGGCCTTCATCGCTCGCTGGCTGTTGCGAGTGAGATTGAGAAAGACCTGCTGCAATCCGTACCTCTCGCCAAAAACGAGTGGAAGGTCTTCGCGTACGTTCCAGTGGATCTCAATGCCATCTTCCTGGTACGCGGGTTCGATCAGGATGCGCAGCTCGTCCAATAACGAAGACAGCTCGAGCGATCTCAGTTGCTCGGCAGAGGGCTGCAGTTCCATCGACGAAAGCTTCTCGAGACCTTCGATCAGTGTTCCCAGAGCCGCAAAATCTTCGTTGTTCGCAAGACAAGGTAGTTTCGCGAGATTCCGGTTGACCACCATGACCGCCCCGCACAGATTACGCACCTCATGCGACACCGCCGACATTAGGATACGAGCACTCTTGAGCAGGTGATCGAGGCTCAGGTCTTCTCGATCGCGCAGATCTTCCGAGAGGTCCACAATAATCGCGGCCAGGCGTGGGCCCAACATCGTCTGGTAAGTCGAAAACCAGGTTGCCGCGAGGAACACCTCGCCGTTGTCGCGTGTGCCTCGACAGTGCAGCGCGGTGCGGAATTGTCGGGGCTGCTGCGCCTGAACTACTCCCCGCAAAGCGGGAACGAATTCCGAAATTGCCATCCCCGTGATGGACTTTCCGCTTGGAGCAAACAGATGTTGCGCGGCTTGATTTGCCAGGAGAATGCGGCCGGATTCATCAATGGTGACAATGGCGGCCGGGCTGCTCTCCACCAGGATTCGCAGCTGCTCCTCAGCCTCTTTTCGCAATTTGATCTGGCCCTCGACCTCCTGAAGGTGTCCCAGTGCAGACTGGCGGTTGCGGATGATCTCGGATACAAACAGGCCGGTACCGATGAACCCGACGGACGTCATGAGTAATCGGGTAATCGCGTCACTCGGAGGTAAATTGCTGAAGGTCTCTTGTAGAACTGAGCACGCCAGGGCGACTCCTATGATTTGAGGTCGGGACAGAAACCCTCCTACAATGATCATTGGAAATAGATATAGGAATCCCAGCGATAGATAGGGTTTTGTGACCCAATCCACCACCGCAACCCCTGCGATGAAGATGCCGGAAAGCAGCAGCATCTGGGTGCGGTGCTTCGGAACGTAAATGGACATCAAGTCCGGCACGATCGCAAACCTGCGATTAGTCTTCACTGTATCCTCGGCAACTGCAAACCGTTACTTGGTAGTTGGCCAAAAGATAGGCTATCGCATATCCAACGATGCAATCTCCCTCAACGTATACCCATCTATCCTTAAGAGTCTCTGATCTTACTGAAGCCTGCTGGTATCGAGCATTGAGGAGGATATCCGTCTGCCTAAATTGGAGGGCATAGTGAAAACCCGGTTCCGTTACCGCAGCGGCCACGAACAGAGGATACTTTGGTTCCGACGAACAGATTCGTAATCTAAACGGCAAGATACAAGAGCCCTGCCAGACCAATCACAGCAAGAGTCAAGACGAACGATGCGCCTGAAGAACTCATATAGACATACATTTGCGACCCTGTTGGCAATCGTCCTTGCTACTGCAGGAACGACCGGCAGTTTCGCGCAGTCGCCAGGTGCGCCCGCCGTAGGGCGGCAGACTTTTTCTTGGGAACAGATTCGCGAAAAGTTCGAGACCAGCAACCCGACACTCCTCGCCGACAGCCTGAACATTGACGAATCAAAGGCACAGGAGATTACTGCGTACCTTCGCCCGAACCCTCAGTTGTCGTTCACAGTGGATGGTACGCAGATCGCTCCAAGTCAAGGCGTCTGGAGGCCTTTTGCGGGTACGTTTGAATCACCAGGCGTAAGTTATCTGCATGAACGAGCTCACAAACGCGAGTTACGCTTGGAGAGCGCACACAATGGCACCGTAATCGCACAGTCGAGCCATGCCGATCTCGAGCGAACTCTTTTATTCAACCTGCGCAGCGCATTTGTTTCCACGTTGCAGGCGAAGGCAGTGTTGCGACTCGCGAATGACAATCTCGCATACTGGGACCATGTCCTCAAGATCAGCAGAGATCGCTTTCAGGCAGGCGACATCGCGCAGATTGATTTGGATCGACTCGAATTGCAGCGGGTGCAGTACCTGGCGGACGTGCAAACGGCGGATGTGAATCTGCGGACGGCTAAAATTCAGCTCCGCACATTACTGAACGACCGGACTCCCATCGAGCAATTCGATATCGTCGGAATGTATGACTTCAATGAGCAACTGCCCTCACAGGAGGAGTTCAGGAACATTGCAATGGAGACGCGGCCAGATCTGAAAGCTGCCGTCGAAGCGGTCAATAAAGCGCAAACCGATCATAAGCTGGCCATCGCTAACGGCTCGACCGATCCAACCTTCGGCGCGTGGTACACGCACAACGGCTCGTTCAACAACCCTTCGGCACTCCAGACAATTGGCGTGAATGTCAGCATCCCATTGCGGATTTTCGATCGTAACCAGGGAGAGAAATTGCGTACACAGCTGGACATCAAGCGAAACGAGGAGCTCCGCGATGCTGCCGAGGCAAGCGTTCTCAGCGATGTCGACTCGGCTTACGCAACCGTCGAAAGCAATCTGACGCTGCTTCGCCCATACAAAGAGAAATACCTGCAACAGGCCACTCGGGTTCACGACACGATCTTTTTTTCCTATCAGCACGGTGGCGCGTCATTGCTGGACCTGCTGAGTGCGGAAAGCGATTACCGCAGCGTTCAGCTCAGTTATGTGAACCTGGTGGGCGCTTATCTGACGGCTGCGGCACAACTAAATATGGCTGTGGGCCGGGAGGTAATCCAATGAAAACCACTGTTGCTCGCCTGAGTGTGGCCACAGCACTCTGTCTTGGGCTGATGATGCTGTCACTCGCATGCACCGAAAGCAAGGCGGACCCCCAGTTGGAAGCGCCGCCTAAGGCGAAAGTTCAGCCTGAGCTGGACTCCAACAACTTTTCAGTCACCCGTCCGGATGAGTTCCCTCTGGTTACAGCCGAAGAATACAAAGCTGCGCCTGCACTGAATGTTACCGGCCTGGTCCAACCCGACATCTCCCGGGCCGTTCCGGTGATTTCACTGGCAGCAGGAAGGGTTGTCGAAATTCATGCAAAGCTCGGGGACGAGGTAAAGAAGGGACAATTGTTGCTCCGCGTACAGAGCAATGATGTTTCCGGCGCATACCAAACGTACTTGAAAGCTGAGAACGATGAGCGTCTCGCACAAATCCAGCTTGAACGCGCCGAGCTTCTTTATGAAAAGGGGGCCGTCGCGAAGAGTGCCCTGGAAGCTGCGGAAACTACCGAACGAGACGCCAAGGTGGATCTCAATGCTTCGCTGCAACAGCTTCACCTGCTCGGTATGGATAAAGACCATCCATCGCCGATTCTCAATGTCGTGGCCCCGGTCTCGGGCGTGATTACAGAACAACAGGTCACGAACTCGTCGGGTGTACAAGGGCTAACCGGCGCTAATCCGTTCACAATTTCCGATCTCTCTTACGTCTGGATCGTTTGCGATGTTTACGAGAACGACCTCGACGCGGTCCATGTTGGAGAATTTGCCGACATCCGTCTGAGTGCTTATCCCAACCAGGTATTCAAGGGACGTATTGACAACATACTTCCGATTCTTGATCCGAATATCCGCACCGCGAAAGTTCGGATCGAGGTCCCCAATCCCGGAATGATGCGAGTAGGAATGTTTGTCACTGCCACGTTCTACGGAAAGCACGCAGAGACTCACGCTGCCATTCCGGCCAGTGCGGTCTTGCATCTGCATGATCGCGATTGGGTCTACGCGCCTCTCGGTTCAGGCCACTTTAAACGGGTCGAAATCGTAGCCGGAAACATGCTGCCTGGCGGTCGGCAGGAGGTCGTTTCCGGCGTGAAGCCGGGAGATCAAGTGGTTTCGAACGCCCTGCCTCTGCAGAACACAGTGGAGCAATAGTGATCAAGCGAATCGTAGATTTTGCGCTTACCAATCGCTTGATGGTGCTGGCGCTGGCGCTGCTCTTGTTCGCGTGGGGCATCATCTCGTTCATCCGCCTCCCGATTGAGGCGTATCCGGATGTCGCGGACAACTACGTCGACATCATCACGCAATGGCCTGGAATCTCCGCAGAACAGATTGAGCAACAAGTCACGATACCGCTTGAGAATGCCATGAACGGCATTCCTGAGGTGGTGCACCTGCGATCGTTTTCACTCTTCGGACTGTCGGATGTGAAGCTGATCTTCAACGACGGCTCAGACGATGCCTGGAACCGCGAGCGAGTCCTCGAACGACTGAGCCAGGTAACGCTGCCGCCCGGCGTAAACCCGCAGATGGGCACCGATTGGAGTCCCGTAGGCCAAATTTACTTCTTCACGTTGCGCAGTACGAATCCGGCCTACGACGCCATGGAGTTGAAGTCCCTCGAGGATTGGGTTGTAGAGAAAAATCTGAAGACTGTGCCGAACGTGGTCGACGTGGCCAGCTTCGGCGGTCCTACCCGCGAATATCAGGTGCGTCTCGATCCGAACAAACTGGTTGCCTATGGACTGAACCTGGCGCAAGTCGAGCAGCAACTGGCGAACAACAACGCCAATGCGGGGGGAAGTTTTATCCAGGCTGGTCTGCAACAAATTAACGTGCGGTCAGTTGGTTTGGTGGACCGCGTGCACGACATTCAGCAGACGGTCATTCTCAGCAAGGCTGGCACTCCGCTGCGCGTTAAGGATATTGCGGTCGTATCGCAAGGCCCCAAGATCCGCCTGGGCCAGTTCGCCAGAGCCAGCCACCTTCGGGACGGAACGATTCTCGACAACGATGACGTTGTGTCAGGAATCGTACTGTTGCGCAAGGGCGCCCCTGCCGACGACACGCTGAAGGCTCTCCACGCCAAAGTGGATGAGATGAACGCATACATACTGCCGCCCGGCGTGAAGATCGTTCCGTTTATCGACCGCAGCGACTTGGTTCACTACACCTCGCACACGGTTCTGCACAATCTTGGCGAGGGAATGATCCTCGTTTCGATCGTGCTGTTTTTGTTCCTGGGTAACGTTCGCGGCGCATTGATTGTCGCGGCTACCATTCCCTTCTCTCTGCTGTTCGCGTCCATCTGTCTCGACTTGAATCACATTCCCGCGAATCTGCTATCGCTGGGCGCTTTGGATTTCGGCATGGTTGTCGACGGCGCGGTGGTGATGATCGAGAACATCGTGCGCCACCTGCACGAAGGGCGCGGCGACCAGAAAACGGTTTCTGAACGCATCAGCGATGCTTCGTATGAAGTCCAGCGTCCGGTCTTTTACGCCATTGCAATTATCATCACGGCTTACCTGCCGATCTTTACTCTTCAACGCGTAGAAGGCCGGTTGTTCCACCCGATGGCCTGGACCGTTGCGTTCGCTTTGTTGGGGGCAATGCTCTTCTCCATTGTCATTGCTCCGGTGCTTGCAAGCTTTGCCTTCGCGAAAGGCGCGCACGAGTGGCGCAATCCGGTGATGGAATTCCTGATCGATCGCTATCGCGTAGCACTGCGGTGGGCAATTCGTCATCGTGCAGTGACCGTCGGCGTCACGTTAGCAGGGGTTGTGTTAGGAAACTATCTTGCGTTCAGTGGAGCGATCGGATCTGAATTTCTGCCACATCTGGACGAAGGGGCGCTGTGGGTCCGCGGAACTCTTGCTCCCAGCACTGGGCCGAATGAAGGCATCCGAGTCGCAAATCAAGCGCGAATCGTCCTCTGTTCGTTCCCGGAAGTTCCACAGTGCACCAGCCAGGTTGGCCGTCCGGACGACGGAACCGATACGACGGGATTCTTCAACACCGAGTTCTATGTTGACCTGAAGCCCAAGGAAGAATGGCGCCCGGTGTTTCACGAGAACAAGGACGAACTGATCGCGGCTATGGATCGCGAATTGGAGAAGATTCCCGGCGCAGTCTGGGGCTTCTCTCAGCCCATTGAAGACAACATGGAAGAAGCGGTGAGCGGCGTAAAAGGCGCTCTCGCCACAAAGATCTATGGCGACGACCTCAAGGTCCTGGAAGAAAAGGCTGATCAGATTGTCGGCATCATGAATGGGATCAGAGGCGTCGAGGACCTTGGTGTCTTTCGCGTGCTGGGTCAACCGAACCTGAACATCACGGTAGACCGCGCCCAGGCTGCCCGTTACCAGATCAACGTTTCCGACGTGCAGGATGCAATTCAAACCGCAGTCGGAGGCGGCGCCGTAAGCCAGGTTCTGCAGGGCGAGGCACGCTATGACCTCGTCTTGCGGTACCTTCCGCAATACCGCGATACGCAGCAAGCAATCCAGGATATTCGTCTGTTGTCCCCTTCCGGAGAACGGGTCTCCCTTGCTCAGCTTTGCACGATCAAAGTTGTCGATGGCGGTTCCGAAATCTATCGTGAAGGAAATCGCCGCTACATCGCCATCAAATACAGCGTCCGGGGACGCGACCTTGGGAGCACCGTCGAGGAAGCAATCAAGAAGGTGAACGAGCAGGTCAAGTTGCCGCAAGGATACCGGATCAACTGGGAAGGTGAATACGCCAGTCAGAAGCGGGCGAATGCGCGATTACTGTTCGTGCTACCGATCACGATTCTCATCATCTTCATCATCCTCTACACGATGTTCAAGTCGATTAAGTGGTCCGCGCTCATAATGGTGAACATCGCCATTGCGCCCATAGGCGGATTGCTGGCGCTGTGGATCACGGGGACGAACTTCAGCGTCTCTTCCGGCGTCGGTTTTCTGGCACTGTTCGGAGTGTGTGTGCAGACAGGCGTCATCATGATTGAGTACATCAATCAGCTCCGGGCCCGCCGTTACTCTATCGAAGATGCTGCCGTTGAAGGCGCTGTATTGAGACTGCGGCCGATCATGATGACCATGCTGGTGGCAACTCTCGGCCTTCTGCCGGCTGCGCTCTCCCACGCGATCGGATCCGACTCACAGCGCCCATTTGCAATCGTGATCGTCGGCGGACTGATCGCCGCGCTCCTGATGAGCATTTTCTTGCTGCCCACGTTGTACGTTTGGTTTGCTCGCGAGCGCGATGTGCTGCCTCATTCGCACGGCACTTTCGAAGAGGGTGAGCATGTCGACTGATACTCCCCGCAGCTAAGTGGATTTCGAACGCGAGCGCACTCCAGCTGACGTTTTGGCAAAGGAATTGTTGAAGAAAGTGCCAGTGACCACGAAGTAGATGGGGTGCCTGGTGGGATTCGAAGTAATCAGGGGTATTGAAAAGACGTAAGTTATTGATTCTATTAAACGGCAAAAGCTACAGAATCGGTGCAATCGGAGGGGGTATGTACAAATCGTGTACAAAATTTCTTTCGAGCGCAGCGCAAAATTGTAGAGGCCCGATGCTATCGGGCCTCTTCCCTACGCGGCCAATCGCCGGTGAACGCGTTCCGCCACTGATTCTGGAATGCGAAGGCTGACATAGCGGCGCTTATGACGACGCTCTTCATGACCAACCTTCAGGACTCCTGGTTCGCTTGCGAAAATGTTCGCGAACTTTATTGCGGAAAACCGCAACAACTCACCCAGTTCTTCCGGTAGTGTCGCTCCACTGCGATCAACTTGGGCGCGGAGGGTTCTTGCTCGACGCCCATTTGCAACCTTGTTTTCGGTCGCGCACACCATACGACGGCCGTATCGTCCAACATTCCCCAAGTGTTCCGGGGAACCAGGTGTCCAGCATTCCTTGTTGGTAGTGTCACCGATTAAGGTCTGCCTAAGGGCAGACCTTCCATTATTATCGTCTCATTAGAACAGATCTATAGCTCGTGACCTAGGTCACGAATTTGTGTGACAACTCCGGAATGTCTCCACCCAAACCTCCGACAGTCATTTTCTGCGAATGCGTTTCTCGC
>CAZBCQ010000070.1:0-17929 GCA_964490255.1 uncultured Terriglobales bacterium
GGATGGAAGAGCCGTCGAACGTGAGATTGTCCCAGCTCTTGATGAGGAACTTTTTATCGTAGTCCAGCATATGCAGCCGGCCTTCGAGGTCGCTGAACATTACTGTGACTGCCTTGATCCGCTTTTCGTCAGTCAGATACTTCAGGCGTTCTTCTTGGATCTTGTGAACGTCGACACGATCGAGGCGTTGTTTTTTTGCGTGAAGATTAAGTTCCTCAAGCTCTTCGTATGAGAGCGCCAGAAAATTCCGCAGTTCGTTTGACATGGATCTCCTTGGAGTGGGATTAAGGACCCAGGAAAGCTAGATTGATAGCGTTAACAAAAGAGGATATCGGGCGAGGTTTGCTCCTCGCCAATTAAAAGAGCTGATACAGCATATTCAAGGAATTTATTAAGGCAGGAAATATCGGCGGAGCGCCGTCGCTCCGCCCAAATCAGGAATCGTTCTTAGACTTTGACCGCAACCGCTTTCTTCGAATGCGACTTCAACTCTTCCAGAGAAGGATACGACTCGGGAACCGTAAGTGTCCGCTCCGGGGGTTGAACACCAGTTTGCATAGCCTTTACGAAGGTCTCAAGCGCATGACCGGCGTGCGCCGGAATGATCACCGTTGCCGTCAGCGAGCCGCGTCGGACGTAGGATTGCCCTGTTCCCGGGAGTCCGTCGCAACCTGTGAATGGCAGATTCAGCCAGTGCTCGCGCTCGCCATCCTTCGTTAACTCCTGGAAAGCGCGTCGCGCGCCCACCGCCATCGCATCGTTCTGACATCCAACCACGCCGACCGGCAGATTGCGCGACGTAGAAAGCTTCAACCACGAACTCACCACGTTGTACGCGCTGGTCTCGGTCCACGAGCCCTTCACCGTCTTGATTTCCGCCTCGGGCGGCTTCGTGCTGTTCATGCCTGAAGTTCGGTATCGCGACGCATCGCTTACCGTCGGGCCTTCAATGTAGAGAACGCACTGTCCTGGTTGCAGCAAAATGCCAAATTGTCTGCCTTGGATGCGTCCGACTTCCGTGTGGTCAGAACTGAGTCCGAATACGGGAAGCTTGGCAATCCTGCGCAACTCGGGGAAGTAGTCCACGTCGCGGTTAAGAACTACCCAACCCATGCCTACGTTCACCGCCGCTTTTGCGACCTGCGGCAGTCCCGTGCCTACGGGCTCCAGGAGAATCGCGTCCGGCCGCGCGTCGGCAGGCCCCTGGATCACTTTCAGGAGCTGCTGGCTCTGGTTGATGGCATCGTTGTTTGCGTACAGGATCTGGAGATCCACGCCCAGTTTGCGGGCCGCGCTTTCGACAGAGGCAGCCTGCTCGCGCTGGTAGTCATTGTCGTGGGTCGTTAGGGAGGCTAAGACCTTAAGTTTTTTCATCGGTATCGCTATATAGCTCGCGAGTGGCAGAGATGTTATACCTAAATCGATTTAGAACAAGATTACTTTTGGGGTCCCTGGCCTGTGCTATATAGCCTTGACATTCGCCTTTGGACGCGCGTTTCCGCCGAATCACCCGCCGGCCCACGGTTCTCAACGCAGCCATGACACTGCCAGATCGTTTGTAAGATACTGAATTCACTCTCTGCGGTAGCGGTTTTTGGCTCAAAAAGGAATTAATGATTCGGCGCGTCCTGATATTGGCGATTTTTTGCCTCTCTGCCATGGCTTTCGGGCAGGCCCCGTCCCCCCAATCGCAGGTTACGGCTGATCCCAAGACTGTAATCGTGACTGGCACATTCCAGCCGATCCCACTGGAAGAATCGAACCGCTCCGTGGTTTCCGTAGATACGCAGCGGTCCCCTCTTCTTTACAACTCCTTCGTCGACTATCTCGATCAGGATTCTTCCGTTGACCTTCAGCAGCGCGGGCCCGACGGCGTTCAGGCCGACCTCTCCATTCGCGGCAGCACGTTCGAGCAGGCGCTTGTGCTCCTGAACGGCCTCCGAATCAACGATGCGCAGTCCGGCCACCACAATATGGACATCCCAATTCCCCTGGACGCGACGTCCGGCATCGAAGTGCTGCACGGGACGGGGTCCACCTTCTATGGTGCGGACGCGATTGGCGGCGTGGTCAATTTCATAACTGCTCGTCCAGAAGGTTCGCAGCTCCGCCTTGGAGCAGGCCTGGGGAACTTCGGTTTCAATCAACAGCGCCTTCTTGGGATCTACGTGGCCAAACGCTGGTCGGAAGAAATCGCCGCTAGCCGTGATTTCTCTTCTGGCTTCATTCAGGATCGCGATTACCGCAGCAGCGCAGTGTCATCCGAAACACGTTTCCGCACCGCGCTTGGCGATAGTGACATCCTGTTCGCCGGCAGTGACCGCCCTTTCGGCGCGGCAGGATTTTACGGCGACTTCCCGTCGTGGGAGCGCACCAAAAGCTGGTTCGCCTCAGGTGTGCAGCAACTGGGCGAGAAGACAACGGCCTCTTTTGGATACCGCCGTCACTCGGATGAATTCGTGCTCTTTCGCGACGATCCGGCCATCTACGAAAACAATCACGTGAGCCAGAGCTGGCAGGCGGCATTGCGGCGCACTGATGAACTCGGCAAGAACTCGACACTCGCCTACGGCCTCGAAGCCGATGGCGACAAGATAGATAGCAACAACCTGGGTCATCACGCGCGCAATCGTACCGCCGGTTACGTCAGTCTCGATCTGCGTGCCCTGCATCGCTTCGCGGCAACCATCGGTGCACGCGAAGAGTTCTTCAGCGGCGGACGCGCCGAGTTCGCTCCCACTGTTGCGGGTGGAGTCTGGCTTGGCAAGGGATGGCGTGTCCGAGCCAGCGCCAGCCGCGGATTTCGTCTGCCAACCTACACGGACCTTTATTACAGCGATCCCGCGAATCTCGGCAATCCTCTCCTGAAGCCCGAGTCGGCTTGGGACCTCGAAGGCGGTCCCGAATGGAATACAGGTGGGAAGCTTTCGTTTTCGCTTACCGCATTCCAGCGACGGGTTCGTGATGGCATCGATTACGTGAAGTACGCGCTCGACCTGCCATGGCAGGCCACGAATTTCGATAGTGTCAATTACAGTGGTGTGGAAACGGGAGTCCGCCTACGACTGCCGCGCCTCCAGGAACTCGACTTCGCCTACACCTATCTGCACGCCAACCAGCAGGCAGTGCCTGGTCTGATATCGCAGTATGTTTTCAATTACCCCAGCAATAATGCGGTGTTCAGCTGGCTGGGTTCGATCAAGAAGACGATCGAGATTCGCAATCGGGTCGGTGTCACGCAGCGTATCGGCCACGATGCGTATCCGCTGTGGGATCTCGCAGCTTCCCGCGCCAATGGAAAAGTCCGCCCGTATCTGCAGTTCACCAATCTGAGCAATACCGGTTACGAAGAGATTGCAGGTGTGCCTATGCCCGGAAGAATGGTGATCGGCGGCATGGAACTTATGCTGGCAAAAAAGAAATGATGAGGAACTGGAGCGGGCAAGACTTGAGTGCTGGTCGTTGGGGTTTTTTTGTGACCCAAGCCTTGGCCCCGCAATCAGAGCAGCTGATCAAGCTGCAGGACTTTCTCGGTTGCATGCATAGTAGGTACTCTGTCCAGTTTTGAAAAATACAAAGTTTCTATGGAGGGCATAGAGACGGCGTATGAGAACGTTTCAATGACGCGCGCTGCAAGCACAGCGAGGGAGCCCTACCCTTAGTCAACATTTCACGTCGTCCGTAGACCGTCCCATTTCTAGCCCGAATAAAAAAGATTGATTGGACTGGCGTCCACCGCCTCGATTTCGCCAACGCCAAGCTCCAGGCCGCGCTCAGTATGGAAACGAACTGACACAATTTGAAACAGATTGCCGTTCACTCGCCCACCCCTGATCCGAAGCCTTTCTCCGAGGCAAACAACAGCTGCAACGATTTGCATATTCCGGCCCGATTTCACCCGCACGCGTCATCAACAAGGACACCAGCACTAAGAATCCA
This sequence comes from uncultured Terriglobales bacterium, assembly GCA_964490255.1. Taxonomy (GTDB): domain Bacteria; phylum Acidobacteriota; class Terriglobia; order Terriglobales; family Acidobacteriaceae; genus JAJPJE01. The sequence goes on from CAZBCQ010000070.1 coordinate 3,940, forward strand.
GCAGCAGCTTTGGATCTATATACGACATAGCTTTCCCGTTTACCTGTCCAGCACACAACCCACTCTGGCCAGCTGCATCTTAGCTTCCGACTTGGAGAAGGTTGCTCGATGCGGAGACTGTGGTCGTGGGCGCTGATTCTTTTGCTTCTGGTTCCCTTGCAATGCCTCTTTGGACAGGCCAGCACCACCGGCAGTTGGTCGCCGCTCGAGACTTGGCCATACCGCGCTGTGCACGCCCATCTTCTTCCGAACGGCAAAGTCCTGTTTTGGTCGTATTACGATGAAGCATTAACCCCGCAGATCTGGGATCCTACTAGCGACAGCGTCGTTCCGGCCGCATCCATTTCTTATTCCATTTTTTGCGCAGGTCATTCGTTTCTCGCGGATGGCCGCCTGCTGGTCACTGGCGGGCATCAGGCGGACTACGTTGGCTTTCCCAATGCCAGCATTTATGACCCGCTCAGCAACACTTGGACGGCGACACCAAACATGAACGCCGGGCGCTGGTACCCGACGAACACGACGCTCCCCAACGGGGATGTGCTGGTGATCGATGGCGACATTAACTCTGGCACGAATCTCAACACTCTTCCCCAGGTGTATCAGGTGGCGTCCAATTCGTGGCGCAATCTCAGCAGCGCGCAACTCGCGCTACCGCTCTATCCAAGAATGTTTGTGGCGCCCAATGGAAGTGTGTTCGAGTCGGGTCCCGATCCCACTTCGCGCTATCTGAACACCTCTGGTGCCGGTTCCTGGACCAGCGTCGCCACGATGAATTTCACGGCGTCGCGCGACTACGGAAGCGCGGTGATGTATCAACCGGGGAAGATTCTGACCATGGGTGGAGGCGATCCGCCTACTGCCAGCGCGGAGATCATCGACCTGAACAGCGCGACGCCAACCTGGCAACCAACCGGATCGCTGAACTTCGCTCGACGGCAGATCAACGCAACCGTCCTGCCGGATGGAAAAATTCTCGTCACCGGCGGCAGCGGCGGCTCCGGCTTTGACAACAACAATGCTCCCGTGGAGACCAGCGAAATCTGGGATCCCGCAACTGGCAAGTTCACCAAGATGGCCAGTGAGAGCACGTATCGAGGCTATCACTCAACCGCGCTCCTGCTGCCCGATGGTCGAGTCGTCTCCGCTGGAGGCAACGTCGGCGGACCTACGGCCCAGATCTACTCGCCTCCCTACCTGTTTCAGGGAACTCGCCCAACGATTTCATCCGCGCCCAACGAGATCTCTTACGGCTCTACTTTCTCCGTTGGTACGCCGGACGCGGCCACAATCACGAGCGTCAGCCTGATCCGCAATGGCTCCGTGACCCATGCCTTCAACATGGATCAGCGCTTCATGCAATTGAACTACACGCAAACCAGCGGAGGACTGACCGTTACCGCGCCGTCCAATGCGAACATCGCGCCACCTGGTTATTACATGCTCTTTGTCCTGAGGAACGGCGTGCCGTCGGTGGCGGCAATTGTGCGGCTTAGCGCGGCAATTGCTAACTCGGGCAGCATCCAGGGTCAGGTTACGGACAGCTCCGGAGCACCGCTCTCAGGAGCGACCGTCTCTTACAACGGTGGATCGACGATCACGGATGCCAATGGAAGCTACGTGCTCGCCGGAGTCGCAGCCGGCTCCGTCACGCTCACCGCTTCGCTCTCGGGCTACCAGAGCAATTCGGTTCAAGTTACGGTGTCAAGCGGCACTACCGTCACTGCGCCGGTCATAGCCCTCACGCGGATACCTACAGGTACGATCAGCGGATCGGTGCAGAGTGCTTCCGGGTCAACTCTTGCCAACGTCACGGTGGCATATAGCGGAGGCTCAGCCACCACTGGCAGTTCAGGGCATTACACACTCACTGCGGTTCCGGTCGGCACCGTGAGCGTAACGGCTTCGACAAGCGGTTATCAAAGCTCAACGCAAAGTGTGGCGGTCACAGCAAACACAACCGCGACAGCCAATTTCAGTCTTAACCCGATTCCCACCGGAACGATCGCGGGAAACGTCGTGAGTACATCCGGTGCCCCCATAGCGGGCGCAACCGTAGCTTATGGCGGCGCCTCGACCTCTACTGACAGCAATGGCAATTACACACTGGCAAACGTGCAGGTTGGCACCGTAACCGTCGCGGTGACTGCGGCGGGATATCAGGGAGCCACGCAGAACGTCACGGTCACGGCGAACGCAACCGTAACCGCGAATTTCACTCTCGCTGCGAATGCAGTCCCAGGAACCGTGACCGGGTCGGTGCGAAACATCAGCAACAACGACCCCGTAATCGGCGCGACCGTCACGTTCAGCGGTGGGACGACCACAACAAATAGCAGCGGCGCATTCAGTTTCTCCAATGTAGCTGCGGGTACTTACGCATTCACCGCGTCGGCCACTGGATATCTCACCCGTTCGCAGACGTTCACCGTGTCCGGGCCAACTACCATCACCATGCAAATCGCCACGGCCGGAATCGTCACCGGCAAGGTGAATCTGAACTCCGGCACTGCGGCGGTCGGCGCCACAGTGACTCTCACTGGCGGCGATCTCGTTAACACCGTCACCCTGACGACCAATTCGACTGGGAATTACACCAGCACCTGGATCCCGATCGGCAAATACACGTTGACAGTGTCGCTGTCGGGATACGCGAGCCAGTCCGTGCCGGTGACCGTTCCGAACGGCACTGTGACTGTGCCTTTGATCACTCTCTCTCCCGGAACCGCCTCAACTGGGACTATCAGCGGAACGGTGACCTCAAGCGAGGGTTCACCGCTTTCGGGAGCAACCGTCTCCTACAGCGGCGGATCGACCGCGACCAATTCTTCCGGTAGCTACACACTGACCAATGTCCCTGCTGGTGCGATCATGTTAACTGCCTCGGCTGGCGGCTATCAAAGCTCGACACAAAGCGTCACGATCACAGCCAACAACACCACCACGGCCAATTTCAGCCTGGCGCCTTCGACAGTCCAGACCGGCTCGATCTCCGGTCAGGTATTGAACACGTCGGGAGCTGCCATTTCAGGTGCGATCATCTCCTACAGTGGTGGGTCGACAACTACCAATGCGACCGGGAGCTACTCCCTTGCCGGCATTGCGGTAGGCACAGTGACACTCACAGCCGCGGCTACTGGTTATCAGAGCGCCACGCAGAGCGTTGCGGTTACAGCTAACACTACGAGCACCGCTAACTTCACGCTGACGCCGGCTTCTACGACTGCAACCGTTACGGGACGTCTCAGCAATATAAGCAATAACGACACGATCGTAGGCGGGACCGTCAGCTTCTCAGGCGGCACCACGACGACGAACAGCGCTGGAACTTACACCTTTGCGAACGTCGCACCCGGAACCTACAACTTCACAGCGGTTGCGAATGGGTATCTCCCTAGAACCTTTTCGATCGCGGTGACCTCTCCGACGACGACCCTGAACTTCCCACTGGCAACAGCGGACAAGATTGCCGGTAAGGTCACTTCGCCTTCCGGGGCTGCCGTTGCAGGTGCAAGCGTAACCATCAGCGGCGGGATTATTCCCACAACCGCAACCTTGACCACAAACTCGACCGGCAATTACCTGTCGAATTGGATTCCGGTCGGCACTTACACCATCACCGTGGCGCTGAGTGGACACACGACTCAGACAAAGACCGCAACCGTCGTGGCCGGCGGCATTACCACAACCGTGAACTTCACCGGGTTCTGAACTGAGCGACCCGCAATGCAATGAAGGAAGTTGAAATGAGATCCCAAAACCTGATCCGATTTACATTGCTGTTGATCGTGTGGTCGAGCGCAGTGCCATATATCGCTGGTCAGACTTACACTGTCAGGGACTTGGGAGCGCTGCGCGGTGGCAGTGCTGTGCCGCGAAGCCTGAATCTTTCCGGCACGGTCGTCGGACGCTCCGGCAAACCGCATGGCGAAAGTACGGGAGCGTTCGCCTGGGACGCCGGGCATGGCATCCGCGCACTGGGATCCTTGCCGGGCGGAGATTACAGCGCGGCTTTTGCGATCAATAACGCGGGACAAGTTGCCGGTTATTCGAACACCAGCAACCATCTCCTGGGCTTCGTTTGGACCGCTTCTTCCGGCCTAAGTCCCTTACCACCACTCGCCGGTGATGACTCGTCCCAGGCTTTCGCGATCAATTCGTCCGGGCAGGTTGCAGGCAATTCGAGCGGATCTAACGGGATCAGCGCGGTTGTATGGACGACTGGCACTCCCCGAAGTCTTGGCGCCCTGCCTGGCGATTCCAGCAGCGAGGCCTACGGCATCAACGACTCTGGTCAAGTGGTCGGCAAATCCAGTCGTAAGGCGAGAGATCACGCTTTCTTATGGTCGAACGGATCGATGACTGATTTGGGCGTGCTTGCCAATCAGACCAGCGCCGTCGCCCAATTCATCAACAATGCTGGACAAGTCGTGGGGTCCTCGAGTGGCCCACAAGGAACCCTTGCTTTCATCTGGGACAAAAACAATGGCATGCAGAATCTTGGCACTCTACCCGGCGGCAACTACAGCCAGGCAAATGCGCTTAATAACGCTGGTGTTGTCGTCGGAGCATCAGGCAACGTCCTCAGCACGCGCGCCTTTATCTGGGACGCTGCCAATGGAATGCAGGATTTGAATGGGCTCATCCCGCAGAATTCAGGAGTGATTCTCGCCGGCGCTACCGCGATCAACGATCGTGGACAGATCGTCGCATACGGCGGCGTTGGACACGATCTCTCGCACGATCATATCGTGCAACTCGACCACGAAGGTCACGCCGGCCCTCTCCATGTCTTCCTATTGACTCCCGTCGGCATTGGTTCGAAACCGTAAGAAGCTGCTCGCGCGCGTTCCTGATCATTTGGCGTGGCGTGAGCTGCCGCCCAGGTTAGCCCAACGCAAGCCGGTGAACCGGGGCACCTGGCCGCACTTTTCACCTCCCTGTGTCCTTTCGCCCTAGAACCGGATACCCCGATCCGAGTAGCGGAATTGCATTTTGCAGGACCCTGCCGCTCGACGGCTGCGTTACGGCCAGTGCTCGTCAATAGTCAGGGATGTCCCGGCAGCAATCGCGAGCATCTTAGAAGCTATTCATCGTGTTACATCGCATGATCAGACGCTTCTTAGCAGGGCTCCCCTTGGCTGCACTGCTTTCTTGTGGAGGAGGTTCGTCGAGTTCTTCAGGGCCATCCAACCCGACCCCGCCGCCAACTCCGACGCCGACGGCAACGCCAACAGCCGGGCAGCCGAGCACCGGTGCAACTGATGTTCTCACCTATCACAACGACGTGGGGCGAACGGGTCAGAATCTTACCGAAACGGCGTTAGCGACCTCGAACGTGAATTCCTCCACCTTCGGCAAGACCGGGTTCCTCTCCGTGGACGGCAAAGTTGACGGCGAGCCACTCTACGCATCTGGCGTTACCATCTCCGGCGCGAAGCACCATGTCGTTTACGCGGTTACCGAGCACGACAGCATCTATGCGTTCGATCCCGACAGCGGCGTCCAGCTCTGGCAGGTGTCCGCTCTCGGCCAGGGCGAGACTCCGAGCGACGACCACGGCTGCTCCCAGATCACGCCAGAGATCGGGATCACCTCGACGCCCGTCATCGATCGCACCCAGGGGCCGAATGGCGCCGTCTACACCATCGCGATGTCGAAAGATAGCAGTGGTCGTTATCATCAGCGCCTGCATGCGCTCGACCTGAGTACGGGCGCCGAATTGTTCGGCGGACCTGTCGAGGTTCAGGCGAGCTATCCCGGAACCGGCGCCAACAGCTCAGGTGGAAACGTTATTTTCGATCCCGGGCAGTATGCGGAGCGAGCAGGGCTGCTGCTGCTGAACGGCAACCTCTACCTGGGCTGGACATCGCATTGCGACCAAGGTCCGTATACAGGCTGGCTGATGGCGTACAGCGAGTCCACACTCGCGCAAACCAGCGTACTGAACCTCACTCCCAATGGCTCCGACGGTTCCATCTGGATGAGCGGCACCGCAATGGCTGCCGACAGCGCCGGAAACATTTACTTCCTCGATGCGAATGGCACGTTCGACACTACCCTGAACGCGAATGGTATGCCGAGTCAGGGCGACTACGGCAATTCGTTCATGAAAGTTTCTAGCTCGGGTGGGCTTTCGGTCGCGGACTACTTCGCGCCCTACAACACCCTGGCGGAATCGAATGCCGACCAGGATTTGGGATCGGGTGGCGCGCTGGTCCTGCCTGACCTTACCGACGCATCGGGACAGGTGCGCCATCTCGCAGTCGGCGCCGGTAAAGACGCGAACATTTATGTTGTGAACCGCGATTCGATGGGAAAATTCAACCCGAACAGCAATAACGTCTATCAGGAAATTACAGGACAGTTGAGCAGCGGCGAATTTGGCATGCCGGCATACTTCAACGGCACTGTCTACTTCGGTGCCGTCAGCGACAACGTCAAGGCGTTTCCGATCACCAATGCTCAGCTTGCGACGGCGCCAAGCAGCCTGACCTCGACGAGTTTCACCTATCCGGGATCAACTCCAAGTATCTCGGCCAACGGCACTATGAACGGAATCGTCTGGGCCGTAGAGAATTCTAATCCGGCGGTGCTGCACGCCTACGACGCAACGAATCTTTCCCACGAACTGTACAACAGCAATCAGGCAGGTGCGCGCGACAACTTCGGACCGGGAAACAAGTTCATCACGCCGATGATCGCTAACGGCAAGGTGTTCGTGGGCACGCAAAACGGGGTCGCAGTCTTCGGATTGCTGAAGTAGTTGTAACATGAGTCCAAGCGCAGCGAGGAAGCCTACTTAATCAACATTTCACGTCGTCAGTAGACCGTCCCGTTTCTAGGCCGAATAAAAAACATTGATTGGACGGGCGTCACACCGGGCTCTAGCCTTTAGCTGCCGATTTCTAATCTATTCGCGCGTGCCCATTGGACCGCTGAACGTCCAAGCGCTGTTCATCGATTACAAGGATTATTGGCGCTCATGTCCGAGACGCACTGCGGCCGAGGCTCATCCATGAAGCTTGCAGGTTTGCTGATGCTCCTAGCGGGCTGGCTTGTAATTGTCGCCACAATCGCCCTTTTGGGCACAACGCCGTTGCGCGATGCATTTATCGCAGCCGGCATAGCCGTTGAGGCTATTGGCCTCGGACTCCTGGTTCGCTCCCATCTTGTACTGCGAGGCGAGCACGGGTGACCTCCGCACCAGCGTTTTCAGAATCGAGTTTCGCTCTCTGCCTTATATTCATCGCCCAGGTGCCACTTGCGGCGCTCGGCCTCGCGCTGATCAATACGGGCTTAGGCCGGTCGCGCAGCGCCGCCCACACCATGCTCACATCTCTTTGCGTGCTCGCCATCGCCGCGATTACCTATCTCGTTTTCGGATTCGCGTGGCAAGGCACCGCCGGAGGACCCGCACATTCTGTGGTCATTCGTGGAAATGCGTGGAATTGGATCGCAGCGCAACGGCTTTTCTTCCGTGGACTCAATTACGCGGACAGCAGTTCGCTCATCGCCTGCCTGCAGATGCTCGCCGTCGGAGTCGCCGCTATCATTCCACTCGGCAGCGGCTCTGATCGCTGGCGCATCGGTGCTATATGCGCCTCGACTGCATTGTTCGCGGGAATCACCTACCCACTCTTCGCGCACTGGGTGTGGGGTGGAGGATGGCTCTCTCAGATTTCGCATCTCGGCATGGGCCAGGGATTTATTGACTGCGCTGGCTCGGGGACAATCCAGGCCACCGGCGGACTTACCGCTCTTTCCTTGGCGTGGATCATAGGACCGCGTCGCGGCAAATACTCGCATGACGGCATACCCACGGCGATCCCTGGTCACAATTCCGTGCTTGTGCTCGTAGGCTGTCTGATTGCACTCGTAGGATGGCTGGCGCTTAACTCCGCTGGATCTTTGCTCTTCACTCATGTCAACGGTGGCCGTCTGGTGCTGGTAGCGATCAATACATTGTTAGCGGCCTTCTCTGGATTGCTGGGAGCTCTTATCGCCACGCGCATTCGCTTTGGCAAGCCCGATACATCTCTAAGCGCGAATGGGTGGATCGCAGGATTGGTTGCGAGCAGCGCTTCTTGTGCGTTCGTTGTTCCTGCCACTGCAATCGTCATCGGTGCGATAGCCGGAATTCTCATTCCATTCGCGATCGACAACTTCGAATTTCGTCTTGCTATCGACGATCCGGGCGGCGCCATCTCCGTTCATGCTCTGGGAGGTCTGTGGGGGCTCATCGCTACTGGACTCTTCGCTCGCGTTTCGGGAAGCCAGTCTGGCCAGATGCTCGCGCAAATCATTGGCGTCGCCACGCTGCTTGGTTTTGTATTCCCGTTGACCTACGGATTCAACTGGGCACTGGACCGTATCTACCCTCAGCGCGTCGCAAGAGAAGGCGAGCGCCAGGGCATGGACTTGCACGAGCTCGGTGCCGATGCCTATCCGGAATTCGCCATCCACACCGACGAATTCATTCCGCGGTAGTGCCGCCACAGATTGTGTGCAGCGTCATGGGCCGGCTAGTGCCTTGCCACCCACAGCAGCAGCCCGAAGATCACCACCGGAATCAGCGCGAGCATGGCGTAAAACAAAACTTGGCGCAGCCAGGGCTTGCGCTTCTTTCTCCAGTCTTTCAGTTCCGGCCGCTCGGAAACGCCTACTTGGTCCTGATGTTCCAGGTCCCACGCAAACTCATGCGCCGACGCGTAACGCTGTTTGGGATCGCGCTCCATTGCGCGATAGATGATCTCCTGCAATTGCGGTGTGATTGTCGGATCGATTTCCCGCGGCGGCATCGGATTATTCAGCAGGCGGTCATTCATGATGATGAACGCATTCGGTCCGGTGAATGGCACTTTGCCGGTCAGCATCTCGTAAAGCATTACGCCCACGGAATAGAGATCGCTGCGCGCATCGCCGCGCTTGCCGCGAACTTGCTCCGGCGAGATGTAGTCGGGCGTGCCCATGGTCTGCGAAAGCTTCGCAAACGTCAGACGGCGCGAGCCCACATTCGCCGCAATTCCAAAGTCGATGAGCTTAATGTTGTCCTGCTGATCGACCATGATGTTTTCAGGCTTCAGATCGCGATGCACCACCCCGTTCTTGTGAATATAGTCCAGCGCGTTGAGAACGCGCGTCGCAATACGAACAGCGCGCTCCGGCGATAACTTCCCAGTCTCATTCATGATCTGACGGAGGAGGCGTCCATCCACCCACTCCATCACCATGTAGACCTGGCTACGATCGTCGTCAGCGAAAACCTTCATCACGCCGGGATGATCTAGCTTCTGCCCGATCTCCTGCTCGCGGCTGAAGCGATCGAAGAAGACGGGATCGCCTTCCATCTCCGGATGAGGAACTTTGATCGCTACTTTGCGGCCCGTGCGAACATCGATGCCGCGGAAGATCGAAGCCATACCGCTGCGTGCGGCCACGCCTTCAATCTGATAATGGTCAAGTTGGTCGCCCGTATGGATGGCTGTCATTCAGTTCGGATCACTCGCCCGCGCAACGGCGGCCAAGAGGGAAGAGCGGCTAACCGACTCAGCGTAGCTTGTAAGGCCTTCCCCTATACATCCCAACGCGTTCCACGCTGCCGACGCGGATCACCTGCAGGCTGATATTATCGCTGCCATCCCTTTGCTTGGCAATTGCCACCAGCTTATGTGCGGCGGTATTCAAATCGGTTCCATGGCTCGCTACGGCGGCAATTTCCGAAGCTTCTACCACGCCGTGTAATCCGTCCGAGCACAGCAGCAGCACATCCCCGGTCATGATCTGATGTTCGCTGGTGTCGACATTCACCACGATATCGTTACCGAGCGAGCGGCTCAGGATATGCTTGGTGGACGCCTTCGAAGCCTCGCGCGTTGTCAGCAATCCGAGCCGCACTTGCTCACTGCTGACCGTGTGATCGCGCGTCAGAATTTGCGCGTGACCGCGGCGAATCATGTAGCAACGCGAGTCCCCCACGTGTGAAACGACGGCTCTGTCGAAACGAAGCGCGCACGCCACGATCGTGGTGGCCATTGCAACGCCTCCACGCCCCGCCGCCATTCCGGCTTCCAGCACGCGCGTGTTCGCCGCCTGCACCAGTTTCGGAAGCGCGCTCACGTGCGGCTCGCCATTGGTGGTCTTGCGAAACCCATCGATCAGACTCTCAACCGCGACGCGAGACGCAACCTCTCCTTTATCCTGGCCGCCCACTCCGTCCGCGAGCGCAAACAGCCATCCATGCGAGCGCACTTGTGCCCCGTCCACCGGGACGAAGTGATCCAGGTAATCTTCATTGTTATCGCGGACCCGCCCCGGGTCGGTAACCTGCGCGAACTCTAAATCCAGCATGGAATTCTGTTCGAAGCGAGAGTTTGTCGCGATTCTAGCAGCGTCCTTTGAAGTTGAATGTCGGGGCAACATGTCTTCCCCTCTGCGTTATGTGTACGTGGCAATGGGTAGCTAGTAGCAAGTAGTTAGCCGGCTAGATTCTTCCGTCAGCTACCAGCTACCAGCTACCCCATCCGAAACTGGGCGGGATTGACTCCCGCCCAAATGCACTCATCACTACGCAACACTGCTGGTTTGCGCGCGGGCTATCAGTGTCGTTCGTCCCATCTTCTTGCTGGCACGAATGAAATAGATACCGCCATAAATTCCCCAGACGGCTGCTATTCCCAAGGCCAGCAACGGCTCCATCTTAGTGCCATAACCCATGAATGGACCAATCAGGTAGAACGCCATGCAAGCCAGGTTGGCCAGCAATCCGAAGATCGGAATGAACAGGTGCTTTATTGGGTTGAACTTAGGATGCCGGTGAAATGCAACCAGGCAAATCACGCAGCTCAGCATGTACAGAAGGAACGTGCCGAAGTTCGATGCCAACGTTATCGTCAGCAGTGAATTCGGCAGCGCCGCCATCTTGTCGTGCGTGCTGTATCCGAAGCTGGAGAAAATCCCGTGCGGTAAAGCCTGGATTGCCGCATCGGCCGGCGCGCCTGCATCACCGAACACCATAGATACCGTAACGCAGCCCACGATTGCCGAAATGATCGCCAGCGTCCAGATAGCGCGATGTGGCGTAAGGTTCTTCGAGTGCAGCATGCCGAAGTGTTCTGGCACCTCCTGATCCTTACCCATCGCATAGGTGACGCGTGCCCCTGTGTTCATGCAGGAAAGCGTGGTTCCAATCAGCGCGAGGAATACCGTGAACGCCTCCACCAGCATGAAGATGCGTCCGCGGCCCGCGCCAAATAGCGCGTCCCCGACCATGACCATCATGTCGCCGATTGGCGCCGCGGAACTCGACGCGCTGGCCATGGTGTAACCGCTATTCAGGAAATAGTTTGCCGCGAAGTATTCAAACAGATAGCAGAACATTCCCTGAACCAGGAGTGAGACGATCACCGCGATCGGGATGTCTCGTTTGGCATTTTTCGCCTCACCTCCCATCGATGTCACCGATTCGAATCCGACCAGGATCAGAATCGCGACCGTCGCCTGCACGAAGACCCATCCCCAGTTATGCGGTCGGATCACAGAAGAGGCACTCGGGTGAGTTTGGAATGCGCCGCTCGAATCAGTTGCCGGATAGCTAATGTGATACGGGACCGGCTGCCCGGAAGCATCCAGTTGCGGTTGCGGTCGTCCATTTGAGTCGCGCACGATCGTGTCCGTCGACGTGCCGTTCACGACCGTCTTCGTGGTTGCGAATTCGTAACTGTAAGCGGCTCCCGAAGTGGAGTCGAACTGGAACGCAACGCTCCCCGGCGGATGGTTCATGCGGTATCCGAGCGCTAGCACTGAGAACAAAATCAGCGCGCTGATCTGGATGACATTGATGGCGATGTTGACCGACGTCGAGCCATTCACGCCGCGATGAGCGATGTACGCCACGAAGAACGAGAAGACGATCGCCACCAGCATCATGAACAGCGTGCCTGGATTGGACGCATTCATAAAGTTCGGCCAGAGCGTGCCAACCAGATATCCGCATAGGATACCCATCACGCCCACCATCACTCCCGGGTAAATCCAGTAATAAAGGTGCGACGCCCATCCGACGATGAACTTCGAGAGGCGCGCGTAGCGCCACGCAGCATCGTGATTCAAGAAAGATTGTTCAGCGAAGTAGTAGGAACTGCCGGTGCCGGGATACAGCTTTGCCATCTCCGCATAACAAACCGCGGTTGCGAGACAGAGCAGCAGGGCCAGCAGAATGCCGGCCCACATTGCCGGGCCGGTCACGCCGGTTGTCGCTTGGGTGTAGAACGTGAGCCACAGAAAGGCTCCGGGAGCGATGAGCGCCATTGCATTCATCGTTAGGCCGGTGAGGCCTAAGGTGGGTTTCATTTCGGCTGCGCCTGTTTCCGCCATGCGCATCTCCTTGAAGTTAGTTTTCGGGATCGCCACGCCAAGCAGCGATCCCGTGAAATGGGACTGCTACTTCGCCTCACGGCTGTCGAAGGTCAGAATCATTCCAGCTGCAAGCGTGTTCTGGTCTTTTACGAATGTGTTTGCGTTTTTCAGGATTGTCGGTTCGTTCGACATGTCCCGCCGATATTCCAGGCGCGTCATCAAATTGCTGGTGACCATGCGCTGAAACGTCGTGGTGAACTCGTTGAAGTGTTGCGGAGTGCCCGTCGTGAATCCGCTGTGGTCGTTGTAGTACTCGTAGCGCGTCGCAAACGCGTACTTATCGTTCCACGCATACTTGACGTAACCGGCAATACCGGTCCAGTAGACGACTGGCGCTGTCGGAATCGGCAGCAACGTGAGTGGATCGACCGGGCGATCTCCACGGCCATAGTCGTAGTTCGCCATCAACGAGAGCTTGCTGTTCGGGGTGTAGGTCAGAACCGTGTCATACGTTTGCCTCCAGGTCTTGTTGTAGTTCGCCTGTTCTGGCCCCCAGAAGCCGGTTTCAACGAGCCCCACCTTCTTGTTCGGATTCCAGCCGAAGCTCAGTCCGTAGGTCTTCGCGGAGTTGTTGTCGATGAGGTTATTCCAGCCGTTGACCAGGAATCCGGTCATGTTGTACTTGTCGTTGAAGGTGTACTTTGCGCGAAGTCCGAAGTGGTAGAACGGAATCGCGTAGCCGAACAGCAGGCTGCGTGAATAGTTCCAGTTGTCTTTGGACTCGATCACTTCCGCGCCCATCGGCGTGACGAACTTGCCGAAGTCGACCTGCAGGCCTTTGCCTACTGGCGCCAAATAAGAGAAGTAGGCTTCCTTCAGATATTGAGCGAACCCGAGCCCGGCGGAGTCGGATGCATTCACCACATTCATCGCCTGTCCAAAGCCGAGCGCGACGTGGTATCCCGTGCGGCTGGCGGCCGCGTCGGGAGCTTTATCCACGATGAGTTCGACCATATTCAGAGCGAGGTTGTTGGAGGTGGTATCGAAGACCCGGAAGCTGTTCAGCCGGTTTCCGGGCTGGTTCGAGTTGTAGTTGTAGTAGCCATCGACAAAGCCGCTGATCGAGGTTGGCCCGAGCAGGCTCGCAATGGAAACCTTCGAAGGCGCTACAGTTTCAGTTGGCGTGCTGCCCGCGACCGCTGCAGTGGCAGTTGGTGCGCTTGCAGGCGGGGTGGTGGCAGCCGGAGCAGGTGCGCTCGGCTTCAATGCAGCTAGCTGACTCTGTAGATCGCTCAACTGCTTTTCGAGATCCGCGACGCGTTTCGATAAATCCGCCGAGGATTGGCTCGTGTCACTTGAAGCTTGCGCCCTGCAGACAGGCGCTGCGAGAAGCGCAGCGCTGAGTACCAACAGTAAGGGAATACCGGAGCTGTTCTTGTTCATGACTTGGACGGCTCACTTTTCCCCCCATAACAAATCGTGCTCGCCCCATCCTTGCGCACGACTCGCGACCAGTGGATGCAAAGTACCTGTATCGCGATGCGGCAGTCCAATACATAGTTTTTCTCGTTGATATCAGAAATGGCGCTAAGAAATTAAATCTATCGGCGGGATAAAAATTGGTTGTGAGGAC
>CAZBCQ010000070.1:18029-20348 GCA_964490255.1 uncultured Terriglobales bacterium
GAAATGGCGCTAAGAAATTAAATCTATCGGCGGGATAAAAATTGGTTGTGAGGACATACGTACTGACGATTGGAGACTTTTCGATCGTCATCTTGAGCGTGGACGCACGAGCCGAAAAGGCCCGCGTTAATTCGCTCCGTCCAAAACGCCTCAATGTCTCCGTGCCAAAGGCCACCCTGATGCAGATGCAGAACCGGCTATGAACCGAGAGACTGATCGACTGACATCTGAGTGCTGACTCCTGATTACTGGTTTACGATAGGCCTGCATGGCTCATGACGAAGAACCCGTCCCGATCATTCGGAGAATGCTTCCGTACACCACGTTCGCGATCATCGTTGCTCTCGGATATCTGGGCTGGGTTTTCTACTCGCGCTGGCACGAGAATCGTCTCCTGCAGCAGCAGGCAGCCGCGAAAGAACAGGCCGAGGCCAAGCGCATTTACGACATGTACGGCGCCGGACGAGTCAAAATCCTGCAGCTCTATGCGAACCCCGGTGTTGTGTCCCGCGGTGGAACAGCGCAACTATGTTATGGCGTTTCCAACGCGAAAACCCTCACCATCGACCCGAAGCCTACGGGCGATGTCTGGCCGTCGATCGCCCGCTGCGTAGACATCGCACCCGCCGAGGACACCACCTATGTCCTGACGGCGCAGGACGCCAACGGCCACACCGAAACCGCGAACGTCACGATTCAGGTGCGCTAGTCTGCGCGGATGAGCGTTCCTTCTTATGGGCTGATTTAGGAGGCTTCGACCAGCGCGTTCACCCGCGCCATGAAGTACTCTTCGCCTTCACGTGTCCACAAAAACTGGTGGGCTCGGAGCGGCGGAATCGGCTTAGTGGGATCGACGAGGCTCGCAATCTGCGTGGTCGGATTCAACCGGCGCAATTCGCGACACAGCTCCTGCAGCGCTGCGGGATGGCGGCGAAGCGCAATCAGGATCAGATCATAAGTGCGGGTCTGGCTGAGTGTTAGAGCGCACCGGCTGGAGTAGGTGCAATCGACTTCGTAGCCGGAATGCAAGAGCGGATCAACATGTTCCTGAACGGCGTGCAGTCGATCGGCGAGCAAAAGCACACGCTTGGGTTTGGTGGAACTCGCAGTAGAAAGCGTTGTAGTCGACTTCATGGGATCCTCACGTCTAGTGGCTGAGACGGTGGTCCTCGGGGGAATTCTGTGTTCGCAGTATAGGCAGCTTTCACCGGAAATCAAGTGTGAGTTTCTAGATTTTTTCGCGAAGGATAGAATTCTTTCGAATGATTGGCTGGGTGATCGGCGGAACCGCTGGGCTGACGGGGTTGGTGCTGGCTGGCTACAACACCATGACGCCGCGATCCCAGCTCTACGGGCGCACTTTCATTGGCGCCGAAACGGGAAGACGAGAACTGGCGCTCACTTTCGACGATGGGCCCAACGATCCGTATACGTTCCACCTGCTCGAAGTACTTGCAAAACATGAGGTTAAAGCCACGTTCTTCATGATCGGACGCTACGTCCGCCAGCGTCCGGAGATCGCGGCCGCGGTGGCGCGCGAGGGACATGTCATCGGCAATCACACGTTCAGCCATCCCAATTTGATCTTCCGGACTCCGGCGCAGGTGCGAAGCGAGATCGCCGCCTGCGAACGAGCCTTGGACGACGCAGTAGATCGACACCACGCTCCGCTGTTTCGTCCGCCGTGGGGAGCCAGAACACCTCTCGTGCTACGAACTGTCCGGCAAATGGGGATGACACCCGTGATGTGGAGTGTCACCAGCTATGACTGGCGCGCCGCTTCTGCCGCTGATGTCAGACAGGAAGTTACGCGCCAAGTCCGCGGGGGCGACGTAATCTTGCTGCACGACGGGGGACACAGGCAGATCGGTGTCGATCGCTCTTACACCGTGCAAGCCGTGGACGACTTGATCGTGCGATACAAAGAACAGGGCTACGCGTTCCGTACGATCAGCGAAATGATGTTCGCGCAGAAAGATCCGCGTTCCGTATCGGTTTGACGCAGCAGCTCACGATCCTACAATCTCGTTTCCCATCTGATGTCGAGCGCGAAACGGGAGTCAACGAGGCTCGGAGCATTTTCGATGACGAGACGCGGTTTTTCCGACTCGGCCGTACGGCCTCGCTCAACATGACAGGCGAGGCCGTGATCTCCAGCGCAGCGTTGTGGCTGCGTTACTGCATGAAAAGCGCAAATGTGGGGGGCTTAAGAACTACCCAGCGCTGCCGCGCTCTTCCCTTCGGCGGGCGCATTCCTGGACCGATTTTGGGCGAGATAGTCGGTGACAATCCATGCCGCGCCAGTTATTGCCAGGTTCT
>CAZBCQ010000071.1:0-4021 GCA_964490255.1 uncultured Terriglobales bacterium
ATCGGCTGACCGCCAGATCGTGCTCAACGACGGCCGCATTGTTACCGAAAACGACAACATTCATGCGACCGTTTCTTGAGCATCGGCCATTGCTGGCTGTCGCCTTGCGGGACCTTCGTTCGAGTTATGCTCGTTTCGTCTTCGTAATCGCCTCGATGGCTCTCGGTATCGCCGCCCTTGTTGGCGTAAGAGGCTCGGGTGAAAGCGTGCGGCGGCAGTTTCTACAAGACACGCGTGCGCTTCTCGCCGCCGACGTAGTCGTGCAATCCCCTGTTTACCCCACCGACTCGCAACGAAACGCCGTAGCCGGAATACAAGGCGTTCAGTCTACGCTGGTTACGGAAACGATTGCGATGGCAAGTGCCGCTGCCGCACAGCGATCGCAACTCGTTGACGTTACCGCGGTCGACCCCCGCGCGTATCCTTTCTACGGTCAAGTCTTGCTCCGGCAGCAGCAGTCCCTCACGCCGCTGCTTAACCGCGACTCGGTCGCCGCCTCGCAGACACTTCTCTCGCGACTCAACATCAACGTCGGAGACACACTTCAGATCGCGGGTCAGGATTTTCGTGTTGCCGCCGTGCTTGTCTCGCAACCCGACCGGTTGCTGAACGACAACCCGGTTGCGCTCCCGCTACTGATGTCGACCGAAGCTTTCGATCGCACCGGACTTATGGAAACCGGGCGACGCCTTTCCACCCGGTATCTCTTTAAACTGCCACCATCGGGCCCCACCGCGGATGCATTGCGCGGCACTCTAGTGCAGATCTTTCCAGGCACGCAGATCACGGATTATCGCCACAGCAAGCCTGAGTTGAGCGAAGCCATCGATCGAGCAACCGCCGGACTCAGCATGATCTGCCTATTCGCTCTCGTGCTGGCATGCGCCGGAGTGGCGATGACCATGCGCTCTCATTTACGCGAACGCCTCGACGCTATCGCAACCATGAAGTCGCTGGGAGCGACTTTCGGCCAGATCTTCTCCATTTACCTGGTGCAAATTCTACTGCTCGCGATTCTCGGGTCATTGTCAGGAATCGTCATCGGCTTCGGATTCGAGCTTCTGTTGCTCCGTTTCGCGCAAAGTTTCTTCAGCGGCTCCGTGATTCCATCGTGGACTTGGCAAACCAGCATCGAGGCGCTGGCTACCGGCATTCTTTCTACGTTGCTCCTAACCGTTCCGGTCCTGCTAAGTATTCGCAATGTGAAGCCGGTTCTCATTCTGCGCCGCGATGTTGAGCCGGAAACGCGCAAGCGCTACTGGCAGATAGCTCTGTTCGCGGCTCCCATCCTGCTGGGATTGGGCCTTCTGGCCATGTGGTTGAGCCAGTCTCTTCTCATCGCAAAGTATTTTCTTTTGGGACTGGTTGCCGCCACACTCGCCCTGGCCGTTGTGGCGAAAATCGTACTGTGGACGGCCCGTTCGCTGGCCGGAGTGACGGGCCGATTCTCGTTTCTCGCCAACTATGGAATCAAAAGCCTGTCTCGTCCCGGTAATCAGACCGTTGCGGTTCTTGTCGCGTTGGGCATCAGCACGGGATTCACGCTCGGCGTCTTCCTCGTTCAGCGCACCATCCTGCAGGAGCTTTCTGAACACGTTCCGCAGACTCTGCCGAATCTGATCATGGCGGGAGTCACCCGCTACGAACGTCCAGGTCTGCTGCAACTGCTGCAGCAAAGCAATCAGCTCATCGAAGCTCCCGAGTTCGTCCCTGTCGCCCAGGTTCGTTTGGTGCAAATCAACGGTACCCCCGTGGAGCAGTTACTGACGGGAAGGCATGAGCGACGCCTTTTGCAAGCGCGGCCCGCGGCCGGAGTTGATACGCCGCCCGCCGGCGCCGTAGTTATCCAGGGGAAATGGTGGACTGCACCGACAACGGGCGCTATCGCCGTACGCGACGACCTCGCGCACCATCTGCATCTCTCGCCGGGATCCCAACCTGTATTTCAGTTGGGACCAAAATCTGTGCCGCTCACAGTTGCGGCAGTGTATAGCTGGCATGAGCGCAACCTTGCATCGTCATTCGATTTCATCATGCCGCTTCAGGCGCTCGCAGATCTGCCAGTGCTATATGTGGGCGGAGCTCGCTTGAAAACAGGCTCTGCGGATATGGTTCAGGAGAAAATCTACAAGAGCTTCCCCACCGTAACCATCTTCAACCTCTCCGACATCCTGGGCGCATTTGAAGCAATCACGAATGAACTGACCTTGATCGTCAAAAGCCTCGTGGCGTTTGTCATCGCTGCCGGCCTCGGCGTGCTGGGTGCGAGCGTCATTGGTGATCGCATGGAGCGCTCGCGCGAAGTGGTCTTCCTGAAGTCTATCGGAGCAACCCGCTGGCAGGTGATCGTGATGTCTTCGGTTGAATTCTTTGTTCTAGGACTTCTCGCAGGCACCATCGGCGCCACATTCGCCACTACGTTCGCGGCTCTGCTGGCGCGGCGGCTGTTTCAATTCACCATGCGCACGGAATGGGGACTCACCATGGCGGCGCTTGTCGCAACCGCATCTCTTGCGATCATAGTCGGCTGGCTCGCCAGCTATCGAGTGTTGCGCTTACGTCCCAACGAGGCGTTACGATAACCGCTACCGTCGCGATATATGCCTCGTCTACCGGCCGCTGGTGAACGACTTCTCCACCTGCGCGTAGAACGCATTGTTCCCAGTGCGCAGATCTTTTCCATACGAAAACACCACGCCTACACCAAACGCCTCTACCTTCGCCTGCGCTCCGGTGTCACAAAGCCACTTCGGAGTCGCCAGCGCCGCGGTGGTGTCAAACATCTTTCCCGTATCCACGAACGGACCAAGCTTCAGCCCCAGCAGGCCGTTGTTGTAGACGTTCTTATCCATCTCCCAATTGCTGAGAAAGTAGCTCCGGCCCAACGGCGCGCTTCCCTTGATTCCATCGCGCGTGCCGATATGCGCGCGCAACCATAAATCGTTGTCACGCTCCAGTCCCAGCATGAACAGCTCATCGAAGGGCGCATTGCCGAAGGTTTTCCCCGCGCTGATTCGCGATTGCATCTTGTAGTCGTCCCCTCGCGCCCGCGGCAGCCACTCACTGTCGATCTCGCCCCGCAGCTTTGCAAACGATGGTGATGGTTGCGCCCAGATTCTCCCCAGCTCCGAACTGCCATGCGTCTCCACCAGGAATCGTCTTTCCGGGACTCGCAGCAATTCGTAGTTGAGCCGCGCCGTTTGCTTCAACTGGTAACCGCTCAGCAGCA
Source organism: uncultured Terriglobales bacterium (assembly GCA_964490255.1). GTDB lineage: Bacteria > Acidobacteriota > Terriglobia > Terriglobales > Acidobacteriaceae > JAJPJE01. The sequence goes on from CAZBCQ010000071.1 coordinate 3,230, forward strand.
GGTTCGGCATGATCGCCGTTCCCGGATTCACGTTCCGATAGTCGCGGTACGAGACCTCCGCGCCCGCTGACCATCCCCAACGCCCGCTGTTGAAAGATGCAATCTCCGCGCTCACCTTCTCGCTCCGCAGATTGAGCGAGCCCAGCACCGGCGCCGGACCAGTAAACGAATCGCGAATCGCCCAGTTCTCGTTTCGTAAATCAACACTCAAGCCATAGCGCCATTTCGGATTCGATCGCCATGGTCCCGAAAGCGTGACGGCAGCACGCCGCTTGTGTGCATCCCACCGCAGCATTGAAACGACGTTCACCGCCGAATTCCCCACGTTGTAATACGCAGGATAGACCGTCTGAAATGGCGCTCCGCTGAATGTCGAGATCAGCGCTTGCAGCTTGCTGTCGCCGAATCCGTTGCGCTCCTGAGAATTGAACGCAACATCAAACTTGCCGTCGGCCCGCGCTGCCAGTTTGAAATCGAAGGCCGGAAAGATCCCGAGCGCCTGAACGCGCGCCTCGCTCGTGAGCAAGTCGGGTAATGTAAGCGTATCTCCCGGCGCAAATGCGAACGCACGATCCAGTAGCGCGGCCCGTATTCTCGGCGCTGGATCGAACCCTACGTTCTCGATCTTCGGTTTGCCCGCGCGATTCCAATACTTCAGCGCCGCTTGCAGATTTCCCTGCAGATAACAGATCGTAGCCAGAAAATTGTTTGCATACTCATCCTGCGGATCGAGCCTCAACCCAAGCCGCAGCCACTGCACTGCGAGCGAATAGTTTTTCTCACGAAACTCAA
>CAZBCQ010000071.1:4121-8637 GCA_964490255.1 uncultured Terriglobales bacterium
GCACTACTGCACGCTCGTATTGGGGACGGCGAGCAACATCCAGTTATGCGTGCCGGTCCACTCTTTCTCGAAGCTGGTCCGATCCGTCCTTAGCAGCTTTCGCTGTGCCGGATCATTGAGCATCACCAAACTCTGCTGCTCATCCAGTCCCGCAACCACCACGTAGTGCAGCGAACCACTGCCCGGCTTGAGTGCGACAATCAAGGGCCGCCCCTTTTCGAGATGCTGCTTCAAATCGTCCCATCGGCCGCTCACGGCAAAAGTACGAAACCCATTCTGTTGCAGATACCCTTCGAGCTTCGAGGCGTAAATGCCATGGGCTTCGGAGGAGTAGAGCGTGCGAAAGATCGCATCAGGATCGGCCGTCGCGGCAGACACCGGAGCCCCGTGGCTCGCCCAATACTGCATCAACATGGCCACGCTCGCGGAACCGCAGCCATCTTTAGTTTGTTTCACGAAAGGAACGTCCACCCAGATTGCCGCAGGCTCGGCGCAAAAGAGAAAGCCGCAGAGACATAGCACAGCCAGTCCCCGCGGCCATTGCTTCCACATGAAAACTATCGGACTGCGACGATGATCAGCACCAGCACCGCAATCGCCAGGATGATCCAGATCAGATCACGATTGCTCAGCGTGCCGGCTGCAAAATCGGCCTGCGCCTTGTCAGCGCGCTGCGCCAGGTTGGCGAGTTCGTCATCGCTCAGGCTGGACACCGCGTTCTGCACTTTCTTCGGATCCATACTCGCCGACTTCATCGCTTTCTCGGCCGTCGTGGTGGAAAGGAATTCACGCACAGAACTCAGGTTGTGTTGCCGATCGCGTGTCGCCTCTACAGTCTGTTTCTGCAGGTCGGAAGGAGAAACTACGTGGGTGTCGGCCAGCAGGTTTTGCGGAACTACAAAAATCATTGCCAGAACCAACGCCGCAACCGCTTTGGCACCCATGCGTAACGAGGACATTTATCGAAGTCTCCTGATAAGAAATTTTCGCGTTCAGAGTACCATGCAGCCCTGAATCTCTACATAGGGTTGAAACCTGATCTCGATCGCGCCTGAGTGGATGCGCAATTACGCAATTCCGCCGCCTCTCACGTCAGATCCCGATTAATGTAGCGTCTTGAGATACGTCACGATCTGCCAAATCTGCGGATCTCCCAGTTTCGACCACGAAGGCATGCCTCGTGACATTTCGCCGTTTAGCAACAGCCAGTGCAGTTCTCCCTCGGTTGCCTGCTGCTGAATGCGTTGCGTTCGCAGCGAGGGGTGCTTCTTATCTCCCTCAGCCTCTTTGCCATGACACTGAGCACAGTGATCCGCGAATAGATGTTTTCCAGCCGCAGAGGCGTTCTCCCGATCACCAAATGGATTCACCTTCTCGCGATCTTTCACCGGAACTTTGCTGAGCCAGGCGCCCTCCGCGACTTTCACTGCGGCCAAACAAGCCATAGTTAAAGACAGAATTACAAGTGCCACACCTGCTTGTCTCATGAAAGCTCCCCTCAATGACTCGATTTGAAGTGCCTGAGAAACTGGGGAATTTCGTATGCAATTCCGAAGCGGTAGAGAACAGGAACGCTGTAGTCGTTCAGTCCAAAGTGAGTTCCGAACGAGATCCTCATGCCCTTCGGGGCTTCCCAGTTGATGTCAGGTCCGAGATATTGCGACGTCTGCCGAAGTCCAAAGCTGTGCCAGTCCCCCAGCCCTCCGTACATTTCCACACCCGCTTGAAACTTCTCGCGGCACAAGCTGCACTCTTTCGCGCTCGCCGCAAGCTTCAGTGGCCTGCTCGCTCCTACCGCATATCCGAACTCCCACGGTGCATTCGCCAGACTCTTTTCGCCGATAAAGTTCTCGCTGATATTCCAGCCGCGTACATTGCTGCCGAGAATCAGCTTCAACTCCAGTTCGCGCTCCACGTCTCCGCGGGCTTCTGCATTAGAATCGAGGAAATCATCTTTGCCGTCGTGGCCCACAATCTCCCGCAGAGTTTTGTCCGCGCTTATGTTTTCGTATTCGAGGTAGAGTACAGGGTTGATCCGGTGTTCGCCCATCAGCGGACGAAACCGATTCTCCCAACGGAACCCGGTAAAGATGGTGCTTTCGTTTTGTGTGGCCTGTCCGTCCAGGTAGAACTCCGATGTCCAGTACGTTTTAACTCCATATTCGAGTTCGAGATTCGACCCAAGAAAAGCATTCGCCGGCTTCGGAGTTCCAATCACGTTCGTGGATTCGATGTCCAGATCCCCGGGTTCTTCCATGTCCTGCGAATAAAGCACGAAATACGGCTTTTCCTGGGCCTGACCAGCCGCCGCGAAAAATAGAAATGTGCAGAGAGAAATGCCAAGCAGAATCTTGCGCATGCCAGTGGCCGAATCTGTGTTTCGCCTTTCATCAATATCTAGCAACACCAGTTGCGACTCCGTCGCAACTAAAGTACAATCAGATTACGATTTCGTCATGTTGCCGTCAATCCATCGCGTGAGATTTCGTCGCGACCCGATTGCGAATCGTTGCGACATCCGAAGCAGGTGAAGAATATGCCGCTTCCTGAAACAGAGATCCCAGGCCGTCTACAGGCGCAGCTCGCTCAGCGTGGTGTTCGCATGACGCCACAACGACGCGCGATTCTCACCGTCATCGAAACCGCCAAGAAACATCTGGATGCCAGCAGCATTCTTCGGAAGGCGCAGCGGATGGACGCGTCCGTCGACCGGAGCACCGTCTATCGCACCCTCGATCTGCTGAAACGTCATGGTGCAATCGACGAACTCGACCTCATGCATATGGAAGGCGAGCGCCACTTCTATGAGCGGAAGACAGGAAGAGATCACATCCACATGGCTTGCCTGCGTTGCGGGAAAATTACTGAGTTCGAGAGCGAGCTTTTCGAAAACCTAAAGAGACAACTTGAACGCGACTGCAGTTTTCACATCCTTGTATCTCGCCTTGAAGTGGGAGGCTACTGCCCGGCTTGCCGCCGCTAATTCCCAGCACCTTTCGCCTCCCGTTTTGGTTCCGCGCTGCCTCAGTCGTCCTCATCTCACAGACTTCTTGCAAGTTTTCTGACAAATTGCCCAGCGTAGTTCCGAGACATTTATGGCGACTCCCGGTGTTGCAACTCAGTCGCATCACTCAGCTTGGTTGTGTTCCCTGCTGCGGTTTCTTCTGAACATCGCTAGCTTCGCCATTCTGCTCCTGATATGGCGCACCCTCATCCGCACTCCCCTGCAGCTGTCGTTCCTGATCACAGTCGCGATCGTTGGGCTTGCCCTGGTGCCAATCGTCTCGCTCGTCGCACGCCTCTGGCTTGATCACGACCCTACTCCACAGCACGCGAAGAACATCGCCATTCTGGTTCACTACGCACTCATGCTCCCGCTGGGTTCGGCAATCGTTTCTGCCGTACGCGCCGGTATCTTGTGGCCGCTGTGGACTCTACCAGTTCCCATGTCCGTCAGCTATCCGCTTCTCTGGATCTCGGGAATCTTCACCGCCATCACCGTGCTGAATCTCGCCATCAGAGCGTGGGGTGCGCCTTTCGCAATTGCGCTTTCTCGCCAGCTCGCCACGGATTGGCTGTACGCGCGCGTTCGCAATCCAATGGTGCTGGCCTGTGTGCTCTATCTAATATCAGCGGCGCTCTGGTTACGCTCCGCGAGCTTGCTGCTGTGGGTCGTGGCCGGCGCCACGCCCGCGTGGATCGGATTTCTAAGGATCTACGAGGAGCGCGAGTTGGAGCTGCGCTTCGGGCCACAATATCTCGACTACAAAGCGCGAACCCCGATGTTGATTCCGCGCTGGCGCTCCCGCTGATTTTCTGAAGTGATCTACTGAACCTTGATCTATTGAAACTCTCGGCTCGCCGCCTGCAGCCCACTCTCATAGAGGCCAATCAGTTTGTCCCACATCGCATTCGCCTCATCATCGATCTGCTTGCGCGCGGGATCAGCATCAAACCACGCCAGCGACTGTCGTATGCCTTCGTCAAACCGTGTAGTCGCGCAGAAGCCGGGTACGAAGCGCTTGATCTTCGTGTTATCGAACACCACGCTCACGGCCTTATCACCAATCAGGCTGCCGGTTTGTTCCGGCACGCACGCCGAGATGAAGTCCGACGCAATATGTACCAGCTTCGGCTCGACCCCCACGGCATGGCCGACGATCCTGTAATACTGGTCCCAACTCATCACTTCGTCGGACGTGATGTGAAACGCGTGTCCGATCGCCTGTTCATTCCCCAGCAATCCCACAATGCCTTTTGCAAAATCGCTGTTATGCGTGATCACCCATAGTGACGATCCGTCCCCGGGCACAATCACCTTTTTCCCGCGCAGCATGCGATCGACTACGGTGTACGACTTCTGCCAGCTATTCACCGCCAAAGGAATCAACGTTTCGCCATACGTCAGTGATGGGCGCACAATCGTCACCGGAAATCCTTCTTCCCGGTACGCTCGCATGAGCCGCTCTTCGCACGCGATCTTGTCTCGCGAATATTGCCAATATGGATTAGCCAG